>DSCZ01000487.1 GCA_011048855.1 Desulfobacteraceae bacterium
GTTCAAGATCAAGGAAACCGGGGACCCAAAGCGAAGCGATTGGGGACTGAGCAGCCGAAGCGGTGCAAAGAAATCAAGGGCTTGCGCGGAGACGTACTGGAGTACGTCGCACAAACAAGGCCGCCGATTGACGAAGAGATTGGGCAAAGGGACCATTTCCGGATGGAAACTAGTTCAGGTGGAACGCTCCTTGAAACGTCTTCATGCGATGATCCATGAACATTTCATAAAGGATCTGCTCGATCTTGGTATCGACGTCATAGAAGGCCAGAAGGTCTGGATAGGCAGGAGCCCCTTCCTTGCGCGGGATAATTCCATAGGAGATTTCCAGGGATTGTACCTGTCATCAGAAGCCTTCCGGTGAACCGACAAGTTCTACCTTTCCCTTCCTTCCCGAATATTATCCACTATTTCTTGGGTAGTAGTAATTTTTGCATTAATAGAAGGCACATCCAAGGAGGAAGAAGGGACTTTGTGCGGAACCAATGCGAAAGTCCTGCCGTCTTTCCTTCGGTTTAGAACTTTTCCTGAGTTTTTCGCTTGGTCAAGAATCATGGCCGGTTTTTGCCGTGTTTTAAAATATGTCATTTTGACAATTGTACAATGAAGGAATAGCTTGTCAAGCTAAACGAGGTGGTTTTCATCCGGAAATGGTCCTTTTGCGCAATCTCTAAGCAATTCGCACCGCTTCGGGTGCTTAGTCCCCACGCCGGTTATCGTCCTTCTGGCTGATCGAGCAGTGAATTTGGGGCAAATGCAGGATGGGCGAGGACTGGCCTTTAGAAGTGACCTTTTCTTGTTCCAGCCAGAGATGAAATATATTCCCCTTTCTTGTGCCGGTTATTGTATCGAAAAATCGTATCCACCAGACCCATGTGAAGTTTCCCATAAACCTTAGCGTATCGCCTGCTAATCCAGCGATAATAGTTTTCCATGCTTTTCATGTTCTGAGTGAATGCAATACCAATCAGTTGATCGATCAATTTGTCCGGATCATCGCCGAAAAAATCTATTGCATCGGGAGGTGGCCCCCCGCGTAGGGGCAGATATTTCTGCACGAATACATAGGCGCCGGGGAGTGAACGTAAGAAAAAAAACCGGTCCACATCTTCATCGAGCGTCGTATCATATCCATACATGCAGACGAACTCCACATTGTCACGTGGTTTGAAATTGAACAATCGGTATTTTTCGGCAACCAGATCGAGATCCCGGTTATGGTTCAGGCTGAAGTGGTAATTCTTTCTGGTGAAGCGCGTATTGGAACAGTGGATCCGGCGTAGCAGCGCTGCCCGCTCCCGGTTGACCAGCCTCAGATCGAGGGTCTGGGTAAAATTCACCATAATGCCTCGCTCCGCCATTTCCAGCAGGAGCCGATCCGCATTCGGGTGGGACAGGATGTTGTCATCCAGCAAGATGAGTTTTCTTCGACGGCCGCCCTCCAGAAGCGCTTCCAGGTCACAGACCTGCCGGGGAGTTCCCTCTTTCCGGGGGACTACGCAGAAGGGGCAGGAAAAAGAGCAGCCTCGGGTGATAAAACCAATGGCTCGATCCCCCAATTCCGGATAAAGTGCGTAGTCCGGGGCCAGGGCCTCCACGGCATCGGGAAGGCTGGATGTGATGTCCTCCCCCGTGCCTCCAATGGTCAGCTTGCTGCCATAGTACTGTTTCAACGCCCGATTCCGCCTTTCCGACCGGGGCGAATAAAACAACGTGGATGCGTATACAATGTTCGAATCTTCCAGGAAGCAGTCTCCTTTTCCCAGCCAAACCTTATGCCTACGGCCTCGATAGTGTGTTGAGAGCTTCATCAGGGCTAGGTTGGGCAACCTGCCGTCCACATCGATCAGAAGGACGGTGTCCTTCGTCAGGCGGACAGGCCTTGAGCCTGGTTGCGCATTTTCTTCCTTCGGAAGGGGGAGCCTCTTTTTCCAAAAGGAGGTTGGAAGGGAATTTACGGATGCGGCGTCGGCCGAAACGATAAACTGTATTTGGGGGAACAGAGCGTCCAGCAACGTCAGATAGTCTTTGAAACGTCCGCTGCCACAGTAGATTTCGGGCCGGTCCAGCAGGGCCACACCCGGCATATCAAGCGGAGTGGCGCTTTTCGAAAAAGCATCCATCATATGGCGCGCCATATCCAGAATGGGGAGGGCCGCACGCTGTTGCCAGGGGCACAACCTGTCCCAGGCATCATCGGGATCTATTGCCATATCCAACCATGGATCCGTCCTGATGCCCAGCCAGTGCGACAAATGGGTGCAGAGGGTTTGAAGCACTTGCTTTGAAGGCGTCCGACCCCATCGAATGCCCTTGTAGCGGAGCCGTGCGATAAAATCGGCCGGATGGGTCAGCGAAGCGCCCGGAATCAAGAGCGAGTGAAAACGGGCGCGGCGAAAGAGCGGGTCGGTGAATTGGAAATCTTCTCCCCTTGGACCCGGCCGGTATCCCCGACCGTAGGCGAGGAGAAAATGGGCGGAGAACCGTTTGCCTATATTCAGCTTTCTTGTGGGGACATGGGAAGGGATAAGGAAAAGGTCCCTCTTCCGCAGCGCCGTGACATGTCCCCCGGCATCCATTTGGACCCCGCTCCCCAGCACCGGTTTACTCCGTGCCTGCATGTCGTGAGGATAGTGGCGGGCAAGCACATGGGCTACCCTGAGGGGACGACGTCGGTCCCTCGCCATCTTTGCCGACACGGGGACAGCATTGAGATATTTCTCCCCTCCCAGCGCGAGGGTTATCAGCACCAACACTTCCTTGGCTGCCTTGTCGTTTCCCAGGGGCGTCCACTTGGGAATGGTCCGGTTGTTTTGCCTTTTTCTAAAGCGAAAAACTCCATCTCCGTTATGTTTACTGTTTTCAAAAATCAGTTCGAGGAGATACATGGCCCGAAGATACAGAGAAATCTCGTTTTTTTGCAAGACCAAAATGAGAACACGAATCAAGGAAAAGATCAATCCCCCATCGAGACAAAAGCAAGGCGAAGGCATATCAAGTCACGCAGGTACTTTGGCGATTGAAAAATTGGAGGTTAGCTAGTGCCCATCCGGAAATGCCGGATGAGCACAGTGAAGTTTCCAGATCGGAAATGAGGGATTTTGTCCAAGATCAAGGAAACCGGGGACCCAAAGCGAAGCGATTGGGGACTGAGCAGCCGAAGCGGTGCAAAGAAAACAAGGGCTTGCGCGGAGACGTACTGGAGTACGTCGCACAAGAAAGCCCGCAGTTTGACGCAGAGATTGGGCAAAAGCACCATTTCCGGATGGAAACTAGCTATGGCCACAAAAAATGGTTTGTTCATAAATACTGTCGGCCTCCTGTTCGATGAGGACTGTCACCGTTACTTTCATCTTGTGAACATCAAGGCCTGCACATCTTTTGACGTTTGGCTCAATCATGGGGTATAATCTTTCCATTTTACTCCATAGCAATAAGTTTGCTCGACCCATTTTCATCTTCGGGGTGACCGGAAGCGGCAATCTGCTCATGTGCGCTGGGGTTTATTGTTTAGTCGAGCTGAGGTCGAGTATTTTGTTGGTATTAGTGATTTCAATGGGATGTAGACATAGGGGTGGCAGTCATGACCGGTAAACCTACCTATGAGGAACTGGAGCATCTGGTTAGGGATCTGGAGAGAGCCGGATCAGAATGCAGGCAGGCTCTGGAAGCCTCGCTGAAGATAGAAAAACATCTTCGCTCTCTATTCGATGGCATACCACTTGCGCTTTATCGAACCGCCGAGGACGGTCGTGTCCTCGAAGCCAATCAGGCATTAGCCGAGATGCTCGGGTTCCCGGACCCGCAGTCCCTGCTTTTTCAGGATTCGGCTCGGTTTCTTGTTCGTCCTGAAGAACAGATCAAACAGAGAAGCATTTTAAATCGTGAAGATGTGCTACATGGCTATGAAGTGCAGCTTCGTCGGCGAGACGGCTCCACCCTGTGGGTGAAGGATTCATCTCGGAGATATTGTGGGCACGACGGGCAAGTATACTACGAAGGAAGCCTTGAGGACATCACCGAACGCAAGCATGCCGAGCAGGCGCTGAAAGAAAAGACCAAGCTCCTTCAGCTGATATCCGACAACATGTTCGACCTAGTCGCACTAACCGACATGGAAGGCAACTTCAAGTTCG
This sequence comes from Desulfobacteraceae bacterium, assembly GCA_011048855.1. The sequence continues at coordinate 4,137 of DSCZ01000487.1, forward strand.
TGGGGGCTTCTCACAAGATACTGGGCTATGATCTGGATTCATTGCTGGGAAGGAATGTTCTCGAGTTTGTGCATGCTGAAGATTTCCCTGCCGTATCAGCGGCTTTCCAGGACTTTCTGTCCAAATGCGATAAGAACCGAAAGGTTGAATACCGATACCGATGCGCTGACGGCAGTTATTTATGGTTCGAGACCGTGGGAGTGTTCATCAGGGATGCCGGTGGCAGTCCCGAGGAGGTTCTTTTCAACACAAGGGACGTCACTCAACGCAAGAAATACGAGGAGACCCTTGAGAAAAGCGAACGCTTTTACCGCTCAGTCCTTTCAAGCATTCACGAGGATATCTACGTGATAGACGGCAACTACCAAATTACGGATATCAACAAGACCGCACTGAAAACCCTGGGGATGGTTCGAGAGGAGGTGATAGGATCATGCTGCTATGAGATATCCCATAATCTTTCATCGCCTTGTCATGAGCACGGCCAAAAATGCCCGTTTATATCGGTGTTCGAGAACGGGAAACCTTTGAACGTCCATCATCTGCATATCCGGAGCGACGGCGCCATTGCCCATGTAGATATCCTAATTTCTCCCCTCAAAGACGAACTAGGCAACACAACCCATGTTGTGGAGGCGATACGGGATGTGACGGACCTGTTTGAGTCTCGGGAAGCCCTGCTGCAAAGCGAACGACTTTTGAATGACATTCAAAATGCCTCAATAACCGGGGGATGGGAGTACGATGTCTCAACCAGGCAACTCAAGTGGACGCGGGAGACCTATCGGATTCATGGAGCGGCCGAGGATTTTGACCCCAACGACACGACGAGAAACATCAGTTTCTATTCAGAAGAGGACCAGCCCATCATTAAAAAGGCATTTGATGCTGCGGTACAAGAGGGCCGGCCCTATGATCTGGAATTGAAATTCAGAGCCGCCGACGGAACGAAGAAGTGGGTGCGAACCATGGGAAAACCGCTCCTTGAAGACGGTAAAGTGGTGAGAGTCGTGGGAAATATTATGGACATCACCGGCCGCAAGAAGATGGAGGAGGAAAAGTCCTCACTCGAGGACCAGCTTCGTCAGGCTCAGAAGGTGGAGGCGATCGGGCAACTTGCCGGTGGGGTGGCCCATGACTTCAATAACGCCTTGACCATTATCATGGGGA
>DSCZ01000344.1 GCA_011048855.1 Desulfobacteraceae bacterium
AGCCGTCAATCATGACGGCGTCGTAAAGATTCCAACTGCTGAATTACGCTTCATCCTTCGTCGCTGCAGCGCACTCCCGGTAAGCCTCACTTCTCAGGATTCGCAAGCCTTGCATATGTGTACATTAAGCACACAACTTGCTTTTCATCTGATGTCGGGTGTGATAGACTTGCATCATTATGATACAGATAATCTGCGTAGACAAAGGACAGGATCTTTACAGGCAGCTCACAAGGGTTTTTCCAGCGCCTTCCACGAAAATATCCCTTGAACGCAGTATCGACAGGGTGGTCGAGCGCTTCGAAGCCGAAGCATTCGATGTGCTGGTCCTTTCAAGCTCCGCTGCAAAAGGCGGAAGAGGAATCGATGGAATCGAACTTCTAGAAATCATCGTTGAAAAATGTCCCGCGACCCAGATCATTTTCCTTGCCTTTCCAAAAGAGATACGCCTTGCAATTTCGGCTCTCAGGGCGGGAACCTATCATTACGCTAAACTGCCAATCGGCGACGATGAACTGCGGCTTTTGATCGAAACGGCACTCGAACGAAGGCCTTCCTACGGACCTAATCTTTTGCTTAAAAAGGAACTGAGAGAAACAAGCTTCGAACAAATGGTTGGAGGGTCGTCCTCGATCCGGGCCGTATACCGCCAGGTGCGGCAGGCGGCCTCAACAGATATACCGGTGCTGCTCACCGGGGAAACCGGCACCGGTAAAGACCTGGTTGCGCAGGCCATCCACCAGTTGAGCTCAAGAAGCGACAAACCTTTCCTCCCTGTCCACCTGGCCTCGCTGCCCGACGACCTGGTGGCCAGCGAACTCTTCGGGCACGAAAAAGGGGCATTCACCGGGGCCATGACCCGCTTTGCAGGATGCTTCGAACAGGTCGCGGGAGGCACTATTTTTCTTGATGAAATAGGCACGATCGACGACCGAATCCAGGTCAGCCTGCTACGGCTTCTCGAAACGAAAACGTTTCATAGAATCGGGGGCACTTCCCCGATAGAAGCCGATTTCAGGCTCATCGCGGCCACCAACGAAAACCTTACCGCGGCCGTAAAACAGGGCTCCTTCAGGGAAGATCTGTACTACAGGCTGGAAGTCTTCATGATCTCCATCCCTCCTGTCAGGGAACGTCATGGCGACGTTGCGCTGCTGGTGAGCCATTTTTTGAAACGCTTCAACACCGCTTACAATAAAAATATCGCCGGGATATCACCCGAATGCATCGGTGCGCTGGAATCCTACCCCTGGGCGGGGAACGTCCGCGAGATTAAAAATGTCATTCATCGGGCCGTGGTCATGTGCGACGGGAGCATACTCATGCCGGAGCACCTTCCGGAACGGATCCGCTCCGGAACCAAAGAGAGTCAGGAAATAACGATCTCCATCGGTACCACGCTCCAGGATTGCGAAAAACGGATGATCATTCATACCCTGAAATTCACGGGCGGCAACAGGCGACGTGCTGCCCAGGTTCTGGGGATAAGCAGGCGGGCTCTTTACAACAAGCTGGAACGGTATGGAATCGGGAAGCGAAAGTAGGAGTCAGCTCTCCCCGACCCTCTTGAAAACCAAAAAAAGGCCCGCTGCATTTCTGCAGCGGGCCAAATGGGTTTTTTTATTTCTCTGGATTCTTTTCAAGCTCCTGCATGCGCTGGTTTATATCATCCAGTGCGCCTCGCAGCGATTCGGCTTCGTTCCTGAGCATCTCAAGCTCGGAGCCCTGGTCGGCAGGTCCGTAGCCCCATGCATATCCCGGAGCCGCGGTTCCGTATACCGGCGGGCGAGCGGCGAATCCAAAACCTCTGCCGCCCCCGGCCCAACCACGACCGAAACCACGTCCTCGACCATAGCCGAAACCTCCACCAAAACCTCTTCGGAAGGCGCCACCGTATCCCGGCGCACAATATCCCCTGCCTCTTCCCGTCATCGGACCATATCCAGCAGGCCCTGTTCCATCAAATCCAGGCATGACAAACCTCCTTATATCTTAAAATGTTTTCCCCAGCGCCGTCCATGCCGACCTCTCGGGCCAGGTGCCGGTGTTTCAAAACTACCGCCTTCAATGCGCAGGAACTTGCCCAGAACCAGGGCTTCCGCCACTGTGCGCCTTGCAGCCGACAGGATTCTGCCGTAAGTCTGGCGGGAAACATCCATGCAACCCGCCGCCCGCTCCTGGTCAAGGCCCTCGAAATCACTCAGCCTCAGGGCCTCGAAGCCCTCAACGGGCAAAACAACTTCCTGCCTGCCCCACGGAGGCAGGCGGTTAGGGATGAATCCTTCGATCACCGGTCGTTCGCTGACCCTGCGAAGCTTCGGGGGTCGTGGCATTGCGGCCTCCTTTTTTGGTCTGTTGACAATAATATAAGGGTTTCAACCGGAGTGTCAAGCTTGTTGTGGTCTCAGGCTCAAAATTTTTTCTCAGATTTTAAAAACAATGAACTCCTGGACTTAATATAGTCGTATGATCATTTACGGCATTCGAACACCATCATGCGATCCGGGTGGCAAAGCCGAGAAAATCTGGTTATGTGTTATTGGTTATCTAGTTCCATTAACCAATAACTGATGGTTTCGTAAGAAGTCAAAATAATCATGTCCCTCGGGGTCGCGGTCGCTATCGGCATCGGTATCGGACGTTGATCGGCGGCCTTTTCGACCCCGATACCGATCCCGACCCCGACGCCGAGAGAAGAAGGGATAGCGATTGCTTAATAACAATTCACGATTAACGGATAACAAAGAACAACCTTTTCCGCCAACTCAGGAATTTTTGGAAATTCTGCTCTCAACAAACCAGTCGATAAGCCGGCGGGCGATGCTGACCTTTTCGGGGATTTCAGGCAGATTGTCAGCCGAAAACCATCCAGCTTCGAGGATTTCAACCCGATCCTCCTTGATTTCTCCGCTCCGGTATTCAGCGGTGAAACCAATCATGAGCGAATGCGGAAACGGCCATTGCTGGCTTGCAAAGTACTCGATATTGCAGACCTCGATGCCGACTTCCTCGGCCACCTCGCGCTCGATGCATTCCTCCAGGGTTTCGCCACATTCGACGTATCCGGCAAGCACACTGAACATGCCTGTTTTTCGAAACCTGGCACCTCTTGCAAGAAGAATCCTGTCCTCTTTCACTATTGCCACGATAACAGCAGGAGATATTCTCGGAAACTGCAGCAAACCGCAGCTTGGGCATATTTTGGCCCGTTCAAAGCTGCTCTGCTCGTTCAGCGCACCGCATGCTCCGCAAAACCTGTGGGTACGATCCCACGTAACAAGCTGGCTCGCAATGCCGGCTATCCGGAAAAAATCTTCTCCGTATTCGGCAAAAAGGCGCCTTAAGCCGACAAACGTCATCCCGTCGGGAATAGAAAAAAGGTCCCCCGCTTCAACCGAGTAGCATGGGGAACCATCCAGGCTTCCTAAAAATTGGACCCTTGCACCGGCTTCGAGACCCAGTTCATCCGGTCTGGAGACGAAAGGAACGGGTAACGGTTCGGTGTTCCGGCACACAAGCAGTTTCCCGTTTTTCAGAACAAACCACCATCCGAAACCCTGAAATTCAGTGGAAGGAACAGACGACGGCTCGAAAACCGTTTTCATTTCAAATCTCCGATTCTGCTTTTATCTTATTAGTCCTCGCGGTTCAGACCATTAAATATCTTCAGGTAAGGGGCCTCGAACCGTTTCCACAATTCCAGGCCGATCCCTTCATGCCGCTGCACGATTTCGGCGAGAATTTCGGCCGTGGTCAGGGGGTTGATAAGAACCGCACGCAAGACCACGATTTCCTGCGGCCTGTACCGTGTAGATTCAAGTGTCGTCCGGGAGACGAATGTCGTATCATCGGCTCTCATCTCCTTATGCAGCCGAATGTTTAAACTGTTCAGCAGGCGGTTGACACGGCGCATCACTTTCTTAACCCCCTGAACCTCCTCCCGGTCGGCTTCTTTCAACATAGAAGCCCACCTTTCCAGGTTCTTCAAAACATCATCCGGCACGAAACGATAATTCACGATGAACAGTTCGGGTTCGTTCAACGTTTCAAAGTTTTCGCTTTCATCCAGCAACTGTTTCAGCGTGCCGGTGTTTTCCCGGGCCTGCTTGAACAACAGGCAATAACCCTCTCTGCCGATGATTTTGATCGCGGCCCATGGCTTGAGGGCTGAAAACGGCCTCGATCCTTCCACGGTGAACCGCCCGATGTCCACTGAATTCTTCCGGATGATGTACCGGCTCGTATGTTTTATCACCGAGAGGTCTTTTTCGCTGCGGAACAATGCTACACCCATAGACATCGGGCAATAAAGAAGTTTATGGGCGTCGATCGTCACCGAATCGGCCAGTTCGATACCTTCAAACAATTTCCGGTATTGATCCACCAGGAGTGCGGGGCCTCCCCAGCATGCATCTACATGAAAATGTACGCCTGTTTCCCTGCACAATTCACTCATTGCGGAAAGATCATCGATGTTGCCTGTCTCGGTGTTTCCCGCAATTCCAACAACACTGACAACCTTGATCCTTTCTGAACCCTTTGTGCCGGAAAACCGCTTCATCAGCCGCCGCAGGCTTACCGTATCGATACGGTTCGAAGCATCGACCGGAACCGTCACGATGTTTTTCTCCCCGATTCCCAGCAGGCCTGCAGCCTTTTTCAAGGAGTAATGAGCCCGGCTGGACATGATGACGACCGCGCGGGAATAATCGTAGTGCTTCAAGGCCGATGCGATTCCATCGGCCCTCACTCCTCGAAAACCGTCTGCGGCTGGAAAAGCCTTCTCCCTGGCCACAAGCAACGCTGTAAAATTTGCAAGGGTTCCATCGGAAGTCACGTTTCCCAGCGCAACGGCCGGATCCTGAATGAATCTCCCGTAAAAATCTTCAGGCTTATCGAAAACCAGCCTGTGCAGCCAGGCGACCAGTTCGCGCTCCACGAAACTCGATGCTTTTGCCGTTTCAATTTTCACCTGGTTTTGATTCAGGGCGGCGATGATCATCTCTAGCAGGATCATAAAATAGGGAACGGCACTGGTCATATGACCGATATAATAAGGGCTCCCGACCTTCACCGAGTGGTCGACGATCTCGGTTTTGATTCCGGCGACCACATCTTTTATCAACTGCGGTTCCTCCGGGAGCGATGTCCGGTTGAAAATTCCGCTCAGCTCGGGTAGAGAAATGTTGCTGTGGATCCCCCCTTTTTCCTGAAAGAAATCATGGATCATACCAAGCAGTTCATTCCCGAATTCGATAAATTTATCAGGAGAATCCGGCATGATGAATAGTTTTTTAAG
>DSCZ01000226.1 GCA_011048855.1 Desulfobacteraceae bacterium
ATTAAATACTTATGAATTCACACAATCTTTTCTTGACAGAATAAGGGTGTTAGGATATCAGTATTACCAAATACCAACATCATAACGGTCGCCCTGCTCCAGCGCTGGACGTGGAGATGCAAGGGAGACCGGATCACGAGAGGGCGGGCTGCATCATGAAAAGAAAAACGACGAAAGAGATTTTCTCCGAACGCGATCCTCGAAGCGGGCGCACACCGTTGTATAATGAAAAGGCTTTGGCTGCGATCAAAGAGCGTTTCAGCAGGTGGGCCGAAGAGCGGGCAGGAGGATTGGGCGGGGCCGGCTGGAGAAAGACACCTCGCACGGTGCTGGGCTCTGACATCCCCAGGGAGCTGATTTACACCCCTCTCAGCATCGAAGATGCGGATTATTTCAACGACTTGGGAAATCCGGGGGAGGCACCGTTTACCCGGGGAATCCACCCGACGATGTACCGGGGCCGTGAATTCACGATGCGCCAGTTGACCGGGTTCGGTTCGCCGGAAGACACAAATGCGCGCATGCGGTTCATGCTGGACCATGGGGCCACCGGCCTGAACATCCTGTTCGATATCCCGACAATTCAAATGTACGATTCCGATGATCCGCTCAGCCAGGGCCAGGTCGGTATGTCCGGTGTCTGCATAGACTCCGTCGATGACATGACCCTGTTGTTCGAGGGTATCCCTCTCGACGAGGTGACCGTTTCAATTGTCACGCATTATCCTTCCAACACGGCGATTTTGTTCCCGATGTTCCTGGTGCTGGCCGAAGAAAGAGGCATCCCGTGGGAGAAGCTGCGCGGGAGCGTTCAAAACGACACGACGCTCGAGGAAATCATCCGTAGCGGCGCGGAATACACTCCGCCGAGGGACTGCTTCCGGGTGCAGTGCGACAATATTGAGTTCATCCGCAGGAACGTGCCAAAGTGGAATTTTATAACGCTCAACGGGTATAACCTGAGGGAGTTCGGGACCTCCGGGATAACAGAGATGGCCGTCGCCGTGGCGAACGGCATCGAGACGCTGGATGAGATGGTCCGCCGGGGCCACGATGTGGATTCGGTCGCGGACCGCCTGGCTTTTTTCTGGTCGCCCGCAAACGACTTTTTCGAGGAAGTGGCGCGGCTCAGGGCCGTTCGCAGGCTTTGGGGCAGGATAATGACTTACCGGTTCAATGCTCGGACGGACCGGGCGAAGTTGATGCGCTGCCACGTACAGACCTCTGGCGTATGCCTGGTTCAGCAGGAACCCCTGAACAATGTCGTGAGATCTGCCTACCATGCGCTTTCCGCTGTATTCGGAGGGGCCCAGTCCCTGCACGTGGATTCCTACGACGAGGCTTATTCGGTGCCCACGGAAGAGGCTGCATTGTTGTCCCTCAGGACCCAGCAGATCATCCAGACCGAAACGGGCGTTACCGAAGTTGTGGATCCACTCGGGGGTTCGTATTATGTGGAGGCCCTCACAAACGAGATCGAGTCGCGGATTCTGGATGAACTGGATGAAATCGAGACTGCCGGGGGCTATGTGGCAGCCGTGGAATCGGGGATGCTGCACAAGCGGATCACCGACTATTTTTCACACCAGCAGCGTGAACTGGACACAGGGGAGATCAAGGTGGTGGGTTACAATGCGTTTCGTTCGGAGATAAAACCTCCACCCATAAACGTGTTCCGCTACCCGGAAGGAGTTGAGGAGCGCCAGCGGGAAAGGCTTTCGCGTTTGAGAGCCGAAAGGGACAACGATGCTGTTTCCAGGGCGCTTTCTGCCTTGCGGGACGCATGCAAAAGCGGGGAGAATATCGTTCCGAAGTCGATAGAATGTGCGAGGGTGAGATGCACGGAAGGCGAAATGTTCAAGGTGTTCAAGGACGCCTTCGGCCTGTGGAATCCTCCTGCGCTCTGGTGATTCGGTGTTCGTGAGTAAAAAGAATACACATATCTTAGAGGGGTGGTCCTGAAAATGGAAAGAAAAATCAAGGTGCTTCTCGCGAAGCTGGGCCTGGATGTACATAACAGAGGTCTGATTACGGTGGCCAAGGTGTTCCGGAATGCCGGCATGGAGGTGGTGTATATCGGAAACGCGCTGCCCCCTGAGATCCTGAATACGGCCGTTCAGGAGGATGTGGACGTCGTCGGTGTGAGTTCGCTGGGAGGAGCTCACCTGACCCTGGGACGTCCGATGGTGGAAGATGCCCGGGAAAAGGGTCTGACGGATCGGATGGTGTTCGTTATAGGCGGGGTGTTCGCGCCGGCCGACGGTGAAGAGCTCCGCCGCCTCGGATTCGACGGGATATTTACTCCGGGCGCTACCGAGGAGGAGATCGTTTCTTCGGTGAAGAAACTGGTTTCAGGTAAAAGAAACCCGAAGGAATAAGCCTTGAAAACAGCAATTAGCCTTTAGCCTTTAGCTATTAGCTTTTAGATGAATTATTTGAGTATATTCAAAAAAGGAGTGAAGCGATGGAAATAAAATGGCCGCCGCAGTACGTCCGGGATTACCGCCCTGCAGCCGATGAGCCGTACTGGAACAGGGAAGTGGAGACAATGGATCCACAGATGCGCGAGGAGCGGGTCATCCTGCCGAAATTGAAGTCACAGCTTTCCTATGCCTATGAAAATTCTCCATTTTACCGTCGTAAATGGGACAAGGAGGGGATCAACCCGGGCGATATTAAGACGCTCGAGGACTTTGAGCGGATGCCGTTCGTCACGAAGCAGGAAATCCGCGATGATCAGGCGGCCCATCCTCCGTTTGGAAGCAACCTGTGCATTCCGCCGGAAAGAGTCGCCAGAATCCAGGGGACTTCCGGGACCACCGGCAAGCCCACGGTTTTCGGCATCGGGGCGGGGGATCTGGCACGAATCGGAGAGGCCCATGCCAGGGCCATGTGGAGTTTCGGGGTAAGGCCGGGGGACACGGTTTTTATAGCTTCTTTTTTCAGCCTTTACTGGGGAAGCTGGGGGGCTCTTGCTGGAACAGAACGGCTGGGCGCAGCCGGGTTCCCCTTCGGTGCCGGGGTGGCGGGCCAGTCGGATCGGGCTCTTGACTGGATGAAAGATGTGAGGCCGACGGTGTTTTACGGGACTCCTTCCTACAGCCTTTACCTGGCGGAGAAGGCCAGGTCGAGGGGCATGGATCCGCGTAAAGACTTTAACTTCAAGATACTGTTTTTCTCCGGAGAACCCGGGGCAGGGGTCCCGTCCACGAAAAAGCGGATAGAAGAAACCTATGGAGGAATCTGCATTGATTCAGGCTCCACCGCGGAGATGGCTCCATGGATGGCCAACTGCGAATGCGGGCACCGCCAGGGGATGCATCTGTGGCAGGACATCGTTTACGGGGAGCTGGTAGACCTGGAAACGAGAAAGCGTGTACCGTACGGGCAGGAAGGCGTCACGGTTTATACACATCTCGAGAGAACCTCGCAGCCGATGATCCGGTTTCTTGCCGGGGATATCTCCCTGTGGGTGGATGAAACCTGCGAGTGCGGACGGACGTATCCCAGGCTTCCGAAAGGAATTTACGGGAGAGCCGACGACATGTTCGTCGTGAGAGGTGAAAACGTCTACGCGAGCGCCATCGAGGACGTTATCCGTGGTATCCCGGGATTCGGGGACGAATTCCGTATCATAATCACGCGTGAGAAAACCATGGACGAAATGGCCGTGCAGGCCGAACGTGCCCCGGACAGCGGCCCGGAAATCGAGGCCGGGATCAAAGCCGAGCTCGAGGCGAAACTGAAGGCGAAGGGGCTCAGGACTGTGGTGCAGATGGTGGAGCCCGGAACCCTCGAACGTACCGAGTTCAAGGCGAAGCGTATCATCGATAAACGGGCCCTTTACGAAGAGGCGACCAAAGGTGCGGGCCGTTGATGGGACCGGGTCTGCGTTTCCAGGAGAGGAGTCTATAATAATGCTTGATATCAAGGGTTCCGTGGCGGTTATCACCGGGGCTGCGAGCGGCATCGGCGAAGCAATGGCACGATACTGGGTGCGCAACGGGGGCAGGGTGGTGCTTGCCGATGTTTCGGAGACAGCGCTCGAAAAGGTGGTCGTGCGCCTGGAGGCCTCCGGGGATGCGGTGGCCAAAATGGTGTGCAATGTCACCCGCGAGGAGGATAACAGCAAGCTTGCCGCACTGGCGGTGGAACGGTTCGGGGGCATCAACCTGGTGTTCCCGAGCGCCGGGATCATCAGTGACGGCCTGATGCTTTCCATCGACCGCCAAACCGGCAAGGTGAATGGGAAGATGAGCCTGGATCAGTTCCGGAGCGTAGTGGACGTCAACCTCACCGGAGTGTTTTTGACCGTGAGGGAATGTGCGGAGAAGATGGTCGACACCGGCTCTTTCGGGCTCATATGCCTGATCTCCTCGATAGGATCCCTTGGAACCGCCGGGCAGCTCAATTATTCGTCGACGAAGGCGGCGCTTTCGGTAATGCCCAGGGTGGTCACAGCCGAGTTTTTCAGGCGCGGTCTTGCCGGCCGCATACGCTGCGTAGCCGTGGCTCCCGGTTATGTCGGCACAGAGATGGTTCGCGGTATGAATCAAAAGGCGCTTGACCGCATCACAGGGGAAATTCCGATAGGGCGCCTCGTTGAGCCGGCCGAGGTCGCATCCCTTGTGGGCGAGCTTTACAGAAACGAGGCGCTTGCCGGCGACGTGTTTTTCATCCACGGGGGGCTCAGGTTGGGATCGAGGGGCTGAATCGGCCGCTATTCTCCAATTATTTTCACCAGCACCCGTTTTCGCCTGCGCCCGTCGAATTCGCCGTAGAAGATGCGCTCCCAGGTGCCGAAATCCAGTTCTCCTTCGGTCACCGCGACCACCACTTCCCGTCCCATGATCTGGCGTTTCATGTGGGCATCGGCGTTGTCTTCGCCCACGTTGTGCCTGTAGGCCGAAACCGGTTCATGGGGGGCGAGTTTTTCGAGCCACACTTCGTAGTCGTGATGGAGTCCGGATTCGTCATCGTTGATAAAAACCGACGCGGTTATGTGCATGGCGTTCACCAGTACGAGGCCCTCGCGGATTCCGCTTTCTTCGAGGCACGCTTCCACCTGCCGCGTGATGTTCACAAACCCGCGCCGTTTCGGGATATTGAACCATAACTCTTTCCTGTAGCTTTTCATGATTCCCTCCTGATTTTTTAATAGAGCCAGATGCTTCCCGAAAGCGGGGGCCGCCTTTAGCCGGCAAACGCAACCGACATGCCCGAAAGGGGAATGCCCGAGATTTTTCGTTTCGATCGGTTCTCCCACCAACAGGGTGCCATG
>DSCZ01000354.1 GCA_011048855.1 Desulfobacteraceae bacterium
GGTTAAAGCGAAAATTTCATCCTGGCACTCCAGGAAGGGCAGGGCGGCAACGAGTCGATTGATTTTCCTGTTCCCGGCTGCTAGAATTTGATTTTCTGATCGCTCGATTAATATAACGGTCATATCTCTGGAAAGGCTTGATCTGATGAAACTGGGTATATTCGGCACCTCCCAATGCGGAAAATCAACGATAATGGCCGCACTCACCGGCGCCAGGGGAGAAAACGGGGAACATCGCCATACCCACGGCGATATCGAGATGGCGATGGTGACGGTTCCCGACGATAGAATTGATTTTCTGAGCGGTCTTTACCACCCGAAGAAAACAACCTATGCCAGGATCGAGTATATGCTGCCCATTGCCCCTCCGGCAGGACCTGTCCCTAAATCCGACAGCGGAATCTGGAATCAGCTCCGAACCTGTGACGCCCTCGTTCATGTCCTGCGTAATTTCACGGCTCCGGGAGGCATTCCACCGGCCCCGGAAAAAGACCTGAACGACCTCGAAGACGAGATGATCGTCTCAGACATGGCAGTGATCGAAAAAAGACTCGATCGCCTTCAGCTGGACCGAAAGCGGGGGAAAAAGCCCGAACCCGGCGAAGAAGACCTGCTCGTGGCCTCTTCCGGCCTTCTCGAACAAGGAATCCCGCTCAGGACCGATCCGGAGATCGCCGGGCATCCGTTGCTGAGGGGGTTCACGTTCCTCTCCGCAAAGCCGATGCTGGTCATCGTAAACAACGACGATGAAGATGAAGAATCGCCTTCCTGGGAAAAACCGCTCCCGGCGGCCGAAACCATCGTCGTGCGGGGAAGACTGGAAAAGGACATCGCCGCAATGACACCCGAAGAGGCCGCCGAATTCATAGAAGCCTACGACATCCGGGAATCCGCCCTGGACAGGGTGATTGCGGGTTCCTTCAGGCTGCTCAAGCGTATATGTTTTTTCACTGTCGGCCCGGACGAAGTAAAGGCATGGCCGATCAGGGACGGCACCAGGGCTCTCGAAGCCGCCGGGGCCGTGCATACCGACATAATGAAGGGCTTCATACGGGCCGAGGTCGTTTCTTATCAAGACCTCAAGGAACGCGGAAATTTCCAGGAAGCCAAAAAAGCCGGCCTCGTACGCTTGGAGGGAAAAGAATATACCGTGAGCGACGGGGATATCATCACGTTTCGTTTTAATATTTGACGATGTCGTAAAAAAGAGGACTATGAAGGAAATGGAAAAAATCAAGGTTGGAATCGTTGGAGCCGGTGGATACGGCGGTTGCGGGGCCATTGAAATTCTTTGCCGGCATCCGCATGTTACAATCGAATCTCTGATGGCGGTGCACGATATCGGAAAACCGATCAGCAGCCTCTACCCGCACCTGACCGGTTTCTGCGATCTGCCTGTGCTCTCGACCGAGGATCCCGCGGTACCGGATTCCTTCGATGTTGTTTTTTTTGCCACCCCCGACGGAGTCGGTCAGCAACAGGCGGCCCGATGGCTCGATAATGGCGCTAAAATCATCGACTACAGCGGTGACTTCAGATTCGACAGCGCGGAAATCTACCGTGGTTACGCCGAAAGAATCGGTCGCAATCCCGAGCACGCAGCCCCTCACCTGCTCTCCCGCACCGTCTATGGATTAACCGAGCTTCATCGCGAACAGCTGCCAGGCGCGGATCTCGTGGGAAACCCCGGCTGTTTCGCGGTAAGCTGTATTCTCGGCCTTGCACCTGCTGCCGCCGAAAACTTGATCGAATTCGACACAATAGTCTGTGATGCAAAAAGCGGGGTTTCCGGCGCCGGTAAAACCCCGAAGCCCACGTTTCATTACCCGGCCCGCTATGAGTGCATGAATGCCTACAAAATTGCCGGGCACCAACATGTCTTCGAAATAGAACGGGAGCTGTCACGGCTTGCGGGCAAGGAAATTACAATCACGTTCACCCCCCACGTGGTGCCGCTCAGCCGCGGGATTCTTTCCACCATCTATGCACAGACCAGGCAGGGAATCAGCATCGGGGATCTTGTCGATGCATACCGCTCATTTTATGCCGGCGAGGCTTTCATCCGTGTTTTCGAGCCTGGAACAGCACTCATGAGCACAGATGTACGTGGCAGCAACTTCTGCAACATCTCCGTCAATTACGACGACAGGACCGGCAAAATGATCGTAGTGAGCCTGATAGACAACCTGATGAAAGGCCAGGCGGGGAGCGCCGTGCAGAACATGAATGTACTCTTCGGTCTTGGTGAATCGGAAGGGCTTGGAATTCCCGGATTTTTTCCGTAAAAGCCGTCTTTGACATTTATTTGATACAAACTTTCCTCACCTGGAGCAGGTTCGTTGTTCCCAGGCACACTTTCCTGATACCGTCCTGGAGCAGTGTCGTCATGCCGTCTTTTACAGCCTGCCGCCTCACTTCGTCCACGCCGGCCTTGGTTTGAATCACGGTCTTCATATCGTCGGTTCCCACCAGCAGCTCGTGTATGCCGGTACGGCCGCGATACCCGGTGTTGCCGCATCCGGGGCATCCTCCGGGCCTGTAGAGAGTGAAATCGCTGCCGTACGTGAACCCCAGCGAATCAAAATCACCGCCATAACTTCTCGCCAGAGTATCATATTCCCCCGGGGATGGGTGATAGGGCTCCTTGCAGTCTTTGCACAAAGTCCGGACCAGGCGCTGGGCCAGAACCCCGAGCAGTGCATCACCGAAATTGAACGGATCCATGCCCATATCCAGGAGGCGGGTGATCGTCTCCGGTGCACTATTAGTGTGAAGCGTACTCAATACAAGGTGCCCGGTCAGAGAAGCCTCAATACCGGTTGCCACGGTCTCATGGTCCCTCATCTCCCCGACCATGATTACATCAGGGTCCGCACGGAGGAACGAACGCATCGCCGCCGCAAAATCAAGCCCGATTTTCGGTTGCACCTGCACCTGTCTCAATCCTTCCTGGGTAATCTCCACCGGATCTTCTGCAGTCCATATTTTTGTCTCCGGTTTGTTGATAAAACCAAGGGCGGCATGCAGGGTCGTCGTTTTTCCGCTTCCCGTTGGACCCACGACCAGGGCGATCCCGTAAGGCTCGGATATGATATCTATAAACGTTTTGTAGTTGCGATCGCTCATCCCCATTTTTTCGAGCGGGATGGGGTCACCGGCTGCCAGAATGCGCATCACCACATCCTCATTCCGACCCGCGGTGGGAATCGTGGCCACGCGGAGTTCAATATCCAGCGGCGCGAATTTTCGAAACTTTATCTTTCCGTCCTGGGGAATGCGACGTTCAGCGATATCAAGCTCAGCCATGATCTTCAACCGGGATACAAGCGCCCTTTTGTAGTCGTGCGGGAGAGTCTGGTAAACCTGGCAGGCACCGTCGATCCGGAACCTTATCAAGGCATCCGCCTTACCCTGGCGGGGCTCGATGTGGATATCGCTTGCATTGCGGCCGTAGGCATCCACGATCATTTTGTTCACTAGCTGAACGATCACGCTGTCCTCTTCATTCATCGTTTCGATTTCTTCGTCAAACTCCCTCCCCTGCACTTTGAGCCTGCCAAGGATGTCCTCGATGCTTCCGGAACCCGAAAGCACATCGGATCTTCTTTGATCGAAAAACAGGTCGATCATTGAAAAAATATCTTCCCGCAACGATACACAGTATTCGAACTCCTTGCCGGCAATTATACGTTTTATCGCGTCACGGGCCGGGAGATAGGCAGGATTTTCCATGGCCACCACCACACGATCCCCTTCCTGCCCGACCGGCACGAACACGTTGCTTTTGAGGTATCCGGCCTTCAGATTTTTGAGCACCCGGCCCGGCGGCACCATGCCTTCATCGTAGGGAATGAAGCGGGTCTTGAAAAAGGCCGAAAGGGATTTACCGATGTCTTCCCTGGAAACTTTGAAATCACTCATCAGCACGGATTCGGGCGTTCTTTTCATCGTGCGGGCACGTTTTACAGCTTCTTCCAGGTCTTTAACGGATATGATCCCATTGGAAACCAGATAATCGAACTTGGAACCCTTCTTCCGTTTCAAAGTCTTCTGGTTTTTAAAAAACGCCGTACCAAGCACCTTGGCGATATCCCGGGCGGCAGCCTCCTCATCTGCGTTGAAAGCTCCGCCTCCTTTCCTGTTGATCAACTGCAGTACGCCGAGAAGATATTTTTCATAGGTTATCGGCGTCACCAGAAGCTGCCTGGTGCGGAAACCGGTCCGTTTGTCCCAGCTTGAATCGAATTTCATCGACGGATTGATGAGGCTGAGTTCTTCTGCGTCATAGACATCGGCAATATTGAGTACGTTGCCGGTGGTCGCACAGAACCCGGCTATGCTTTCCCGGCTGATCGGCACCCGGATCTCCTCAACCTCGTTTCCGGTTTTAAACCTGGATACGATCTGTTTTCGAATCCCGTCGACCACATAAACTGTTATCCGGTCTGCACTGAAGAAACTCAAAATTTCATGCTGCAGGTTTAAAAGAATATCACTGGTGTCCACGGCTGAATGAATTCTGTTCGTGATATGGTTCAGGCGTTTGTGGTACTCAAGCTGTTCCTCGATAGACCTTCCCGGACCGGATGCATCTTCACGTTGGGGAATCGAAATCATCATAATAGAAACCTTTCGCGCGGCGCCGTGTATTTCAGCACCTCTTCGATAAAAAAATTATGATAACGTCATTAAAAATACAATAATAAATAATTTGATCAGATTAGCAACAAATTTATTCGTCCTGGTATCAGATCGCATGTCGGACTTTTCCCGACTTCAGTCGGGGGATTGGGCAAAAGGACCATTTCCGGATGGAAACCAGCAAGAATTTCCCGGCAGTTGGACTGTCAAAATGAAATTTCGACATTCGGGGTCCAAGCCAAAATTTCATTTCGGCACTCCAGGCAGGGTGGAACAAATAACAGATAACCCCACCGCAGGCGGGTAACCGATATTTTCAAGGTGGATTTACAAAATTACAGATTCCATTTACAACTAGACGCTCAGAATTTAACATGCAGCCGTATGTTACTTTTTCGATATAATGGAGACACTTCCTATGTTTGATAGTCACGCACATCTCGATATGAGCGAATTCGATGCAGACCGGGGATCAACGATCGAACGCGCAAAGGCCGCCGGAGTGGATAAAATCCTCACGGTGGGGATCGACACGGAAAGCTCCCTTGCCGCGCTTGCACTCGCAAAGCAGTACCCCGGCCTTTATGCCGCAGCCGGATGCCATCCCCATAACAGCAGCGACTTCACAAC
>DSCZ01000639.1 GCA_011048855.1 Desulfobacteraceae bacterium
CCCATACATTGTTCAATGTCGTCGCCACATTGATCTTTCTGCTGCTTCTCCCTTACCTGGTAAAAGCGTCGGAGCTGCTGACCCGCGAAAAGACCCCGCCGATGATAGAAGAAATACACAGAATAAAATATATCGATTCAAAATTCATTCATACACCTGATGTCGCGCTTGCGAAGGCCCGGGCGGAAATAAAACGCATGGGAGACGCTGTCCAGATAATGTTCCGGGATGTCGTGCAGTCGATCAAGAATCGAAGGCCCAAGGACCTTGACAAATGGCGAAAAAGGGAGGATGCGATAGACAATCTTCAGCGGGAAATCACTCAGTTCCTGGTCCACGTGATGCAAACCCCTATCAGTTCTGAAGAATCCCGCGAAATTTCCTCACAGATGCGCATTACGAACAACCTCGAACGCACCGGGGATGCAATCGAAAACCTCGCTTATCTCGGGGAGGACCTGATCGAGCAGAACCTTTATTTTTCAGAAGATGCGATGGAGGAATACGATCGAATTTCAAGCGAAGTGAGCAAGTTTTTGATGATGGTGGTGGAGGCGATCGAACTCGGTGAAGCAGAAATAATGAAGGTAGCCGAAGAACTGGAAAACAGCATCGATTCCATGCGGGAAAAGATGAAAAACAGCCACGTAACCCGCCTGCAGGAGGCATCCTGCTCGGTGGATTCCGGTTTGATATTCCTGGACATGCTTTCTGCGTTCGAAAAAATGGGCGATTACTGCTACAATATTGCCCAGTCTCTATCCGGTGTAAAATAGCGGGGGACTCTTGAAGAAAAACAACGGATCGACAAAGATCGGTTTCGGGCTCGAACATAAGCCGCCTTCGAAAAAAATGCTTGAACAACTTTACCGCCGGTACAATTCCAGGCGGTGGGTGCATCCGGATCCACTTGAATTCCTGTACCATTATGAAGATCCGGAAGACCGGGAGATAGTCGGCTTTATTGCCTCTTCGCTGGCTTACGGGAGGGTTGCCCGAATACTTGTCAGCGTGGGCGGAGTGCTGGATCCCATGGGTCGAAGTCCAGCGCGGTTCCTTGACGACAGCCTCCCGGAACAGCTGATCTCCCGGTTTGAATCCTTTGTACATCGCTTCACCACGGGATTCGAGCTGGCTTTGATGTTGATCGGCCTTAAACAGGTGAGAGAACGCTTCGGATCTCTTCAAAGCTGCTTTTTGAAAGGTTACTCCCGGTCTGACGACACGGTGATCCCGGCACTGGGTTGGCTGATATCGGAGATTGGGAAAACTACCGACAGCAGATGCAGCCCCAACAGCCTCCTGCCCTTACCGGAACGGGGAAGCGCCTGCAAAAGGCACCACCTTTTTCTGCGCTGGATGGTCAGGCGGGATGTCGTGGATCCGGGAGGGTGGTCCGTGGTAAACCCCGCGAAGCTGGTTGTTCCGCTCGATACACATATGTACCGTATATGCTCTTCCTGGGGGTTCACCGCGCGCAAAGGCCCCGGAGGAACTGCGGCCCTTGATATTACCAGGGCGTTTAGAAAAATAACGCCTGATGACCCGGTCCGCTATGATTTTGCATTAACCAGGCTCGGTATACGGAAAGACCCGGACGCTCAGATCCTTTTTTGTGGGAGGTGAATGATGAAGATATTCATCACGGGGGGAACCGGCTTCGTCGGAGGCCGTTTGACAGACCATTTGGCCGGGCTCGGCCACGGGGTTACCGTTCTTACCCGTAAAGCCCCGACCGGCCTGAATTCAACCGAAATTGCCTACGTGACCGGCGACCCCGCCTCCGGCGGACGTTGGCAGGAAACAGCAGCTGCCCATGACGTTTTGATAAACCTGGCCGGTGCCGGCATTTTCAAACGATGGAGCGATGATTACAAAGAAACCATCCTCCGGAGCAGGCTGAACACCACCCGCAACCTGACGGAAGCAGCCGGACGACCG
This sequence comes from Desulfobacteraceae bacterium, assembly GCA_011048855.1. Next base: position 1,942 of record DSCZ01000639.1, read on the forward strand.
GGCTCGTCCGTGAAAGTCATGCTGAGTGCATCGGCGGTTGGTTACTACGGATTTCGAGGGAACCAGGAACTGGGAGAGACGGATGAACCCGGGAATGATTTCCTTGCCTCTGTATGCCGCCGGTGGGAAGAAGCAGCCACCGCTGCAGAGACCTCCGGCGTGCGCGTGGTTCTGTGTCGGCTGGGAATCGTACTTGGCCGCGGCGGCGGGGCACTATTGAAGATGCTCCCGCTTTACACGCACCGCCTTGGGGCCAGGCTTGGATCGGGGCAGAACTGGTTTTCGTGGATACATATAGACGACCTTACGCAAGCGTTCGGCACACTGATTGAGAACGAGGCGATTCGCGGCCCTGTAAACATCACGGCCCCACAGCCGGTTCGCTTCAGTCAATTCCATAGAGCACTTTCCACCGCAGTCGGCAAAGCTCAAATCATACCACCCGTCCCCGCATTCCTTGTAAACTTGCTGCTGGGGGATTTCGGCCGGGTGTTGACCGAAGGGCAACGTGTATATCCCCGGGTGCTTATGCAACAAAAATTCCGATTCGCCTTCCCGGAACTCGATGCGGCCTTGAACAATCTCACCGGGATATCCTGAAACGCAGTGCACCCAAAGGCAAACGCAACGTGACTGATTTGAAAACCGGAAAAATCAATTCCGAACTTCTGGGAAGGCTACTCGACCGTTATACCCGGTTAGGCAACAGGGTGGCGATCGGGGCCGGCATCGGAGAAGACGCAGCCGCCATTGAGATGGGAGAAGGTTACCTGCTCGCCAAAACTGATCCTATAACGCACGTCACGGACAGAATAGGTTATTATGCGGTCCATATAAATGCGAACGATATCGCAGCGATGGGCGGCACGCCGCGCTGGTTTCTTGCGACTGTATTGATGCCACAGGGTAGCGCACTGGAAGACTTGGAGAAAATTTTTGCTCAGGTTTCGACCACATGCAAAGACCTTGGCGTTTCCTACTGTGGGGGCCACACAGAAATCACGACTGCCGTCAGGAATCCCGTGGTGATCGGTCAGATGCTGGGAGAAGCCCCGAAAGGAGGACTCAAGCCAACATCCGGAGCCAGGGAAGGCGATTCGATAATAATGACCAAATGCGCAGGTATCGAAGCGACCGCGATCATCGCCCTTGAGCTTGAAAGCGAATTGAGGAAAACTTTTTCAGGGAAGCTGCTGGACCGCGCCAAGAACTATCTCACAAATCCCGGCATCAGCGTTGTAAAGGACGCGCGCGTGCTGGGCGGAATGTCCGCTGTCCATGCATTGCACGATCCGACCGAAGGAGGAATCGCGACCGGTATTTTCGAAATAGCTGAAGCAAGCGGCCTGGGTGTGACCGTAAACGCGGACAGCATCCCGATAAGCGAGGAAACAAGGCTTCTGTGCGAATACCTGGACGTAAACCCGCTCGGTACGTTCGCATCCGGATCCCTTCTCGCTGCGGTGGACAGGCGGGAAGTTGAAGAAGCTCTGAGGCGATTGAATGAAGCCGGGATCCCGGCTTTCACAGTAGGAGCCACCGGACCTCCCGGCGGGGGAAAATGGCTGAACCTGGGAAGGGAGTGCATACCGCTCCCGGTGTTCCACCAGGATGAACTGTCCAGAATTTTTGGATGACAGTAATACTGCCAACCGCCGAATCAATACCGGCCTTTGGGTTCTAGGGAATCTTCAGGGCCTCCGCTATTGTATCTTCGTAAGGCGCCCGCAGCACTCCCTTTTCGGTAATAATCGCCCCGACATATTCTGCGGGCGTGACGTCGAAAGCCGGGTTGAACGCTTCAACCCCCTCCGGCCCCAAAAATTTTCCTGCTATCCTTGTCACCTCTGAGGGGTCGCGCATCTCCACCGGGATTGCATCACCGCTCGAAATAGACCGGTCGATCGTGGACAGAGGAGCGGCGACATAGAATGGAATTCCGTTGGTGCGGGCAAGGACCGCCAGCTGATAGGTTCCGATCTTGTTCGCGACATCGCCGTTTGAAGCTATGCGGTCAGCCCCGGTCACCACCGCATCGACACCTCCGGCCCGCATCATGGAACCGGCCGCACTGTCGACAATGACCGTCACAGGGATGCCCTCTGTATTCAATTCAAAGGAAGTCAGCCGCAAACCCTGAAGCCAGGGCCTTGTTTCCCCGGCGACAACCCGTATATGTTTTCCGGCGGAAACGGCCGCCCTGATCACTCCCAGCGCGGTACCGTAACCACCTGTCGCAAGGGCGCCGGCATTGCAGTGTGTCATCACGAGAGCCGGGTCGGGCAACAATTCCGCACCGTACCGGCCTATCGTGCGGTTGATTTCAATATCTTCTTCGAGAATACAGGTCGATTCCCTCTGGAGAGCTTCGACGATCTTTTTAACGGGGCTGTCATGCAGGTGCTCAACCACAGTCTGCATCCGCTCCACCGCCCATCTCAAATTGACCGCCGTAGGGCGAGCAGCCAGGAATTCTTCTGACATACGTTCAAATTCATGAAAAAATTTTGCCGGCGCGCGCGAAGCTGCACTACGGGCACCTAATGCAAGACCCATCGCAGCGGCTATTCCTATAGCCGGGGCACCTCGAATAACCATATCCCGGATTCCCCGGATCACATCCTTGTAACTGCGGCACGTATACCATTGAACATGCGCGGGCAGTTTCCTCTGATCCACCATCCGGACGTTGAGCCCTTGCCATTCGATCGTCGGAATCATCGGAACCTCCGGAAAAACTTAAACGTCGATGCGCTCCACCCACCCGCGGGCATCAGGAATATCCCCGTACTGAAGCCCGATCAGTTCATCGTACAGTCTTTTGGAAAGCTCACCCATCGTTCCCCCGCCGACCACGTAATCACGGTTCTTGAAGTTGATTCGTCCCACCGGGGAAATCACGGCGGCGGTTCCCGTGCCGAAAGCCTCATTGAGCGCACCGTTTCCGGCCGCCTCGATCACGTCGTATATCGAAAGCATCCGCTCGGACAACTTGTAGCCCCAGTCTCTCACTAGCTGGATCACCGACTTGCGCGTTATGCCGGGAAGGATGCTGCCTGTAAGAGGCGCTGTTATCACCTCATCTCCGATCACGAAAAACATATTCATCGTCCCGACTTCTTCGACGTATTTATGCTCTGCGGCATCGAGCCACAAGACCTGTGTAAAGCCCTTCTTTTTGGCCTCTTCGGCCGCCAGCAGGCTCGCTGCGTAATTTCCCGCCACCTTTGCATCGCCTGTTCCGCCGAACGCAGCACGGGAAAACCGGTCTTCGACATATATTCCTACGGGATCGAGCCCTTCCTTGTAGTACGCCCCCACCG
>DSCZ01000496.1 GCA_011048855.1 Desulfobacteraceae bacterium
ATATATTGTTTACCATCATAATACTGTCGATTTTGTCGTCTTCAAACTCCAGGAGCCGCATGATGTCTACAAGGGAAAAAAGAGGATCCGTACCGAATTTGTGGCTGCAGGCGGAATGATAAATCATTCGCTCTGGGAATCCATTCAAGCTGCAGGCTGCGATATTTCCCTTGTGGACCAATTGACGGAACTGTATTCCTGGGCTGTGGATTTTTACCACCTTCAGCGTGGAGACCGTTTTGCCGTGGTTTATGAACGACAGATGGCGGCCGATCAGCCTGTAGGAGTCAAACAGGTTGCGGCCGCTTGTTTTACTCACAGAAATCGGGATTTTTACCTTTTCCGCTACCGTTCGAAGGATGGGGTGGGCTATTATGACGAACAAGGAAAGGGTATAAAAAAGACATTTCTTAAAGCTCCGTTGAAATACACATGCATCACATCTAAATTTAATCCAGGTCGACTGCACCCGGTGCTAAAATATAAACGTCCTCATCTTGGGACGGATTTTGCAGCCCCCGAGGGGACTCCGATTATGTCGGTGGGAGACGGGCAAGTCCTGGAATCCAAATATCACAGAGATTTGGGAAACCACATAAAAATAAGGCATGATAAAGTTTATTGTACCGAGTATTTGCATTTGGCGCGTTTCGCCGACGGCATAAAGCCGGGCATTGAGGTGAAACAGGGTCAGCTTATCGGTTATGTCGGAAAAACCGGCCTTGCAACCGGGCCCCATCTGGAATTCAGGCTCTGGAAAAACGGCAAGCCAGTGGATATTTTTAAGGAAGATCTTCCCGCTTCCAAACCTCTTGATGGGCAAGAAAAAGAAAAATTTCTACATAGAACAGCTTCCTTAAAAAGTGAACTGGATCGTATTAAGACTAATACTGAACAACCTATAAAGCTTACATATCTTAAGGAAAATTATCCTGAATCTTCAACAATGATAAGACCGTAAAAAGTAGAAGTCGTCAATAATCGTTCCTTGATTTATGGTAGTTTCAGTGGGGGTCCAATCGTGATTGTCACCCTTCGGTTGAGTGACCTTCCGTCTGCCGTGTCGTTGGGGGCCACGGGGTCATAAAATGATTTACCGACAGGTTCCAACAGACTCGGATGCAAACCCATCCGGTGCTGAAAAAAACGTACAACGGAACAGGCCCTTGCCGCGGAGAGCTCCCAATTCGTCGGATACTTTGTACGATAATCGGCCTTTATCGGAATGTTGTCCGTATGCCCGACAACCTTGATCATCCGGTCCTCTATTGTTTTTATAACGTCTCCGACTTTCTGAAGCACCCTTTCCCCTTCCGGTGTGATCGCCGCCCTGCCTGCGGGAAACAGTATACTGTCCACGACTTCAAGTGTAATCATGCCCTTAATTTGTTCAATGGTTATCTCTTTGCGCTCCAGTTCCCGCCGAAGATCAAAAACAAGGGTTTCATAGGTTTCTTTGACAGATTCTATCTCAAGTTCTTTTAGCTGCGCTTTTTCCTTCACCTTTATCATTTCCCGTCTCAGCTCTTCCATGGTGCTCGATGTATCCATGATTTTTTCTTCAAGGGTGTGGTAAGCCTCAAGAGTTTCTTCCAGCTGGGCGTCAAGTCGGGCTATCCTGGCGTCCTTTTGTTCGCAGGTTGATTCCAGCTCCTGCAAATCACTGTTACATTTCTGCTGCAGCTCGGAGAGCCGTGATTCCAGTTGATCGCGTTGCGCTTCGGCCGCCTGCAAATTTTTGACGGCAGTATCGAATTGTGTTTTTGCATTCCGGAGTTCGCTTTCCAGTTCAAGACGATGCTTTTCACAACGTTCACGGGCGCCTGAAAGCGCGGAAAGTTCCTCGCGACTGTTGGTGATTTTTTCTTTGAAACCTGAAAGGCTCGCCTCGAGTGCATTATATTTTTCGATAAAACCTTTATATTTTTTACGTTGTTCTTCAAGCGCAGCTTCAAGCTCCAATCGCGCTTCTTCCTTCGCCACAAGTCGGGCGGAGAAACGGTCGAGTTTCTCCTTTATCGAACTGCATTTTTCCTCTGCTATGCGAGCACTTCCACGCGCTTCTTCAAGTTGAGATTCAAGAGATCTGCAATATTCGTTTTGATCCTCCCTCTCCTTTTGAATCTGCTCGATTTCCGTCTCAAAAGAGCGACATTTATCTGCAAGCACGCGAGACTTTTCACGTTCTTCTTCAAGCGCGGCTTCCAGGTCTGATCGTGCCTTTTTCTTCGCTTCGATTTGGGCGGACAAACGGTCGAGTTCCTCCCTCATGGTATTGTATTTTTTCTCTGCTTTAAGAGCATTTTCACGTGCGTCTTGAAGCTTTGATTTAATTTTATCCCGCTCTTTTTTTATCGTTACGAGCCGGGCTTCCCATGCTTCTGTCAACGACATCAGCTTATTTTCCAGACAGTCGTTTTTGCTTTCGATTTTCGTCAGCGCTTCGTTAAGGGCTATGATTTCTTGATCTTTTCCAGTGATTTCTTCGTTCAACCTCTGTATCCGATCATCGTACTTGAGCTTATTTTGGTTCATTTCCTGTTCGACCGCTTCGCACCGGGTGAGAGCCGATTGCAGTTTTTCACGCAATTCCTCTATTTCCTCCTCCATCATAGCTTTTTCGGAAGCTTTACGATTTTCGATTTCGTGTACTCTCAACGCTGCTTCGGAAAGATTCCTTTCAAGCCCTTCAACTTCATCCCGGCATAGAGATAGCAGCTTTTCCAGCTCCGCTGTTTTCTCCCTGTAATCACTGCGTATCGAGGCGATTCCGGCTTCCATTTCACCCCTCTGTGATTGCAGGGAAACGATTTCATCGCGCAGCAATTTGGTTCGACGCCGGCATTCTTCCTCCAGGGCTCGCAGGCGTTTCTCTGCTTCCCCTTCCGAGATTTGGGCCATTTTCAGTTCGCTGCGAAGGCCGGCGAGGGTTTCTTCGAGTTCCCTGGCGGACAGGTCACAGTCCTGTCGCGTCGCTTCAAGTTCCTTTTCTATTGAAGCACGTGCAGCTCGCTCGGTGTCCAGGGAATCACTCGTTTTCGCCAGATTTTTGCGTGTGATCACACCGAAAGCGACGGATGCCGCCAAAAGCAGGGCCAAGAGTACATAGACTGCGTTTCTCATCTACGGCTCCTTTCTTTGTGTCTCGGCTGGAAGCGTATCGGTTAAACATTGGATACAAGTTGAATTCCGTGACTGAATTATTATAGTGGACGGGTCTGATTTATCCAGTTAAATCTTTCAAGTCCAACCGGGCTTTTTTCCAAACCAGTGCAAACATGCGGCCCTCGGGACATGAGCCGCAATTTCGTTTTCGCACTCCAGGATAGATTGATGACCGGTAAAGATTACTATGGAATTCTCGGGGTCAAACCCGACGTCGACAACGACGAAATAAGACGGGCCTTCAGGAAAAAGGCTCTCCAGTTCCACCCGGACCGCAACAAGAATCCGGACGCGGCGGAGCGGATGGGGGAGGTCAACGAGGCTTATGCAGTACTTTCCGAGCCGGAAAAAAGGCGGAATTATGACCTTATGAGGCATCGGTTCGGGGCATCCGCCCAGGACCAATTTCGAGAGAAGTATTCACATGAAGATATTTTCGAGGGCTCCGATATCCAGGATGTTTTCGAAGAATTGAGCAGGATGTTCGGGCTCCGCGGTTTCGAAGATATTTTTAATTTCGATGCACGCCGTGGCCCGGTCTACCGGACTTTTCAATACCGTCGCCCGGGGATGTCGGCCAGGGGGTTCGTGTTTTTTTCGTCATCCGGAATCAACAGGATGAAATTCGGCCGCCTTTCCCCCGGCGGAAAAATGGGAGGCTTTCTCGCGGAAGGCCTCCGCAGGAGGCTCGGATTTGTGGCACCCCGGAAAGGAAAAGACCGGCACGACCGCATCGTAATATCCGGGGACCTTGCCCGCAGTGGTGGCAAAATCGAATATCATTGCAGACTTAACGACAAAGTGCTGCTCGTTACAATCCCACCCGATATCAAAAACGGCGGCACACTTCGGCTTCGGGGGATGGGGAACCCTGGGAAAAACGGGGGCGAGGCCGGCGATCTTTATGTAACGGTTAAAATACGGTCGCCGGTGCTCCACTGGTTGAAAAAGGCGGCGGGCAGGCTGACGAAAAAATGAAAGATCAGGAACAGTTCATCTTCTGACGATTTCATAGGCCGGCTTCCGCAGGTGAGTGGATTTACAGGCGGGACATCTGCCGGGGGGCCGAAATCTTTTTCTCCCTTCGAAAACAAAGCCGCACTTCATGCATTCCGCCGGATGAATCAGAAGTTTTTCTCCTCTCGAAGCCACTGACTTTCCCACGTGGACCAAATGTTCGTAGACTTCTTTTTCGCTTATCCGGACACTTTGAGAGATATCGAGCGACGTTGCGTGCCTCTCTTCCAGCAATGCTATGATTCGCCGTCGAACCGTTTCCTGTTCATTTGAGCCGTTCATAAGTCACTTTTCAATCAAGTTTAACCAGGATCACCGTCGTATTATCGGGCATGGCGCATCCGGTTAAAACCTCGCGTATCAGTGTTTCTGCCAGCAAGCGTGGTTCAGTATGCTCTCTGCACAGGCGGGCGACTGTTTCATTGTCCATTTCGTCAAAAAGACCGTCGGTAGCGGCCACAAGCCACCCGTCCCGATCACGAATTTCGTGGACAAAGGTCGCCGGGGTCGGAATCACACCCGCATCCCGAAAATATTCGTCTCCAAGGCTCCTTGTGGGCATCAGACCCCGGATGCCTTTCATGACATATGGGTAGTCTATCTTTCCTCCTGAAAGGAGGATTCTCTTAAACTCTTCGGCATTATCAAGCCTGTGGTCAATGGTGAGCTGTGTGACGTAGTCGTCGCCGACGACGATTATCCTGGAGTCTCCGGCATTAGCGATGTGAATCCTCATTTTTTCCAGTAGAAATGTCGCAGCAGTTGTTCCGGAATCCTGGTGCTTGAGGTCATCTGAAACTTTTTGATAAGCACTGCAGAACGCTCCCGAAGGCGAGACGCCTTCTTTAGCGGAATCGAGAAAATATAAATGAAGCGTCTCTGCGGCGTAGCGGGCGGCATATGAACCGCTGTGACCGTCGTATACCCCTCCGAATATAGTGCCGATGCCACTGAAATCCAAATCAAGGAAATGAAAATCCTCCATATGACCCCTGGCACCCTGTTCGGAAATCACGGTTGCGATAGGCATTTGTTATCATCTCTTTTTATTCGGCGGCGGATCCCC
>DSCZ01000280.1 GCA_011048855.1 Desulfobacteraceae bacterium
CAGTTGAGCCGACGCCGCCCCCCACGGCCATGGAGAGAATCAACACCAGCTTGGATGCGGCATGCAGTTCGGAAAGATCCGCCACCGTAAAACCGGCTGTCGACTGAGCCGAAAAAACCAACACGGGGGCATATTGGAATGCCTGTGTCCAGGTTGTTCGGTCAAGCGTTACAAGGCAAATGCCGAACAACAGCGTCATGATCCCGCCCATAGCGAGAATACCTCGAAGTTGCAGCGTTTCCACGGCCCGGCGCCGGTTCCTGCTGTACAATTTGTAATAGAAAATTAAAGGGATGGAGCCTGACAAGCAAATGATGATGACCAGGGAATGCGCACCCGGTCCGCCCAGCGCGGCCAGGCTTGCATCGTGGGGTGCAAAGCCTCCCGTGGAAACGGATGCCAGGGTATACAGCAAGGAATTCAAAAACCCGGCTCCCACGGACACCAGCAAAAGAACTCCCGTCACGGTTAAAATCAGGTACACACCAAGGATCAGGCGTGCATGGGCTTTTGTCCCGCCCACCAGGTCGTCTTCACTGGACTCGGTGAGCGCGAACCGCCTGGCCACGGCACCCGGTCGGAAAAGCAGGGCAAGAGAAAGAACCACGATCCCCAAGCCACCGTACCACTGCATCCACGCCCGGGCGAAAAGAAACGTCTTCGGCATTCCTTCGATGGTTTCCACGGTGCTGAGTCCCGTGGTGGTGGCGGCGGAGATGGTTTCAAACAGGGCGTCGAAAAACCCCAGCCCCGATCCCATCATGGGAAACGTCATGACAAGAGGCGTGAACAAAAACATGGACGCCACGAGGACCATGGCCTCGTTAACCTGCACCTCCCTGGGGGCGGGCATCCGGCCGAGCAGCCAACCGATGCCTGCCGTAAATGTTATCACCAGAAGGTATCTTTCGGATATATGGGTCTCTCCGCTCACAAAGGAAAACGCCAACGGGGCAACCGTCAGCAAGGACAGCACGAGGCAAAGCTGCCCGAAATACTTCCCCAGGACCGAAAACCGAACAGCATAACTGAGACCCGTTGCCTGCTTTGACAAAACCGAAGACCTCCAGCTCCGCTATATCCGCGATCTATGAGTCCGTCCTTGCCTGCAATTCTTCGACGCATGCTTCTCTTTTTCCATTTACGAGGCCATCAATTTTGAGCTCAGGCTTTCCTTTGAAGGAGGAGCTCATAAGCAGCCCGGACCCGAACAAAGGTTTCATTCTCTCCACCGTGGTCCGGATGGGCCTTCTTGGCCCTGGCGCGATACATCCGGGTGAGTTTCCGCCGGTCCATGGCATGGAAAGCATCGGGATTGATGCCGAGCCGGCTACATGCCTCTTTCACGTCCTCACTCAAGATGGATGAAGCACTCTTCCAGATGAAATCCTCCACATACTCCCGCGATGGGCCTTGCACAGGCTGGTCAAAATACAGGATGAGGTAGCGTACCAGGTAGTCGTGGAGTCGATCCGGATCGTGGTTGTGAACCCCGGAAAAAAAGGAGGGGTCGGCATTTAAGTGGCAGAGTTTTTGAACGAACACGTCGTCCACCTTCTCCGGGTCCAGCGCCTCGGGGCTGTTGCGCGTGAGCAGGTGCGCGAACCGGGACTGGCAGTGCAGCGCAGTGTAGAGATATGGCCGCGTTTCCCAGGGCGAAAGCTCACGTTCCATGTCCTCCAGAATCTGTTCGATCTCGTCCCGGCTCTTGTTGAGCAGGACGTTCAGAAAGGGCCACGGACGACTGTCCAGGTTTCCGATGTCAACGCGCCCGAAACGCAGGTAGTGAATTCGTCGTTTGTCAAAATCGTGAAGGGCCTGCTGCCGTTGGAAGAGCTCTTCTCGAGGGTAGGACTTATACGGTTTTCGCACGGGATCTGTGCGCTGGAAGCGTTCCACGATTCGGCGAATACGCGGATCTACATAAGGAAGAAAAATAGACTCAAGTTCGCGGTCGGTAAAATCCGCTCCAAGATCAACGAGAGCCTCTTCAAGTTCTTTATGAACGTAAAAGCTGTTACCGCCGCCGTATTCGATCCAGGCCCGAGGGTCCGGCCCCAGATCCATCAGCCTTCGATGCCGATAGATCCCGTCTTCCAGGTATGACTCGCGCAGTTCATAGCGCAAGGTACCTTGATGATGGTTTTTTCGCAGATACACACTGACCCGCCTGCGCCGCCGGGATGAACACATCAGCCCTGGGAAATGGTTCGCCCCGCGCGGGAGAATTGATTTTTTTGCTCATACATGATTTTACTTTAAAGATCCTACCACATGGAGCCTGACGTGTCCACGAGGAGACTCGTTGGTGCCGAATGAAAACATCGGTTTTGGAGGCACCGGTTTTAAACGAACAATAACGATCACGCCGACCCCAAATATCACTGGAACAACAACGATCACCGTCACCATGAGCGGTGGTGCCCACACCGTAAGCGAGTCCTTCCTCTTTACGGTTATAGAAGAAGAAGGTTTTGATCTCTCAAAAGCTATTACTGTATTGCAGATTATGACAAGAATGGATTATATTAACAATTCAAACATAATTGATATCAATGACGGCAGAAAGGTTGGACTAGAAGAAGCTGTTTATATTCTACAAAAAATTGCCGGTTTAAGGCAGTAAACCGGCCCGGACCCTTGGTCTGCTTCAGGGAAAGGCTTCCTTTGAAATAGCCGGGGACTTCAAGATCACCGATTAAGAGTCGCTGTCCTCATGAGTTTTCTGCTCGACACGCACACGCTAATATGGGCTCTGTTGGCACCCGACCTGTTGAGCAAAAGGGCGACGGACCGGCTGAGCGACCCGGATGTCGTCGTCTCGGTAACGGTGGTCTCTCTGTGGGAAATCTCTCTCAAGTACGCCATCGGGAAGCTGCAGCTGACCGGAGTAACACCCGATGATCTTCCACAAATCGTTACCCAATGCGGCATTTACGGATGGAAACCAGGTAGTTTCCATCCGGCATTTCCGGATGGGCACCAGGTAATAAATCGATGTCTAACGGGGCCCCTTTCTCAAAGAGGTTTGATCCAATCCACCGCCCTTTCAACTTTCAAGCACCTCCCGGATTTTGGCTGCCAGATCCTTCATCGAAAAGGGCTTCTGAATGAATTTTATCTTCGGGTCAAGAAACCCTTGATGCGCTATCACATCGGCGGTGTAACCGGACATGAAAAGGCACTTCAGGTCCGGGTACGAGGCTGACAATTTTTCCGCCAGCGCCGGGCCGTTCATCTCGGGCATGATGACATCGGTTATCAGCAGGTGGATATCACCTTGATGCTTACCTGCGGTTTTCAACGCCTCGGCCGACGTTTCCGCCGGAAATACTTTGTAGCCAAGTTTTTCAAGGATCTTTTTTCCCATCTCAAGCAGTATGGGCTCATCTTCCACCAGCAGCACCGTCTCATTGCCTCCTTTGAAGGATTCATCAGGCGCTTGCTTCTGAGTTTCTTCGCCTTGCCCGAAATATCTCGGGATATAAATCTTGAAGATGCTTCCCTGACCGGGCTCGCTGTAGGCATAGATATACCCTTTGTTCTGCTTGACGATGCCGTAAACCGGCGGAAGACCCAAGCCCGTACCCTTACCCACCTCTTTGGTTGTAAAAAAAGGCTCGAACAGTTTATCCAGAATTTCCCCGTCCATCCCGCAGCCGTTGTCGCCTACACCCAGAAGCACGTAATCGCCCGGAACGGCTCCCGCATGCTCAGAGCAGTAATAAGCATCCAGGCTGACATTGTTTGTCTCTATGGACACTTTGCCTGCACCGCTTATCGCATCCCTGGCATTGACGCAAAGGTTGGCCAGGATCTGGTCGATCTGGGTGGGGTCCATGTTGACCGGCCAAAGATCCGCGCCCGGGTGCCACAAAAGTTGTATGTTCTCCCCGATAAGCCGGCGGATCATCTTCAGCATGCCTTCAACCGTATCGTTCAGGTTCAAAACTTTCGGGACGATGGCCTGTTTTCGGGCAAAGGCCAGGAGTTGCTTTACAAGGTCCGCCGAACGTTGAGAGGCTTTTCGGATTTCCTCTAGGCCTGAATACACGGGTTGAACCGGATCCAGGTGTTCCATGGCCATTTCAGCATAGCCCAGAATTACCGCAAGCATATTGTTGAAGTCATGGGCCACCCCTCCAGCCAACCGCCCCACAGACTCCATCTTCTGGGCCTGGGCCAACTGGGCCTGAAGTTTCTCCTGCTCCTGCTCGGACCGCCTTCGCTCGGTGATGTCGTTCATGAAATTCAACGTGGCGGGTTTTCCATCCCAATTGATCAAAACAGCATTAAGTTCACCCCATTTAATGCTGCCGTCCTTGTGAATGATCCGAAAAGAGTAGGGATGAGAGAGCATTTCACCCCTCATTCGTCTGACATGCTGGTTTAAAACCATCTCCCGGTCTTCCGGATGAATCAACTCAACAAACGGCCTTGCGGAAAGTTCCTCAGGGCAGTAGCCGATCATCAACGCGGTTATTGGGTTGACAAACACCAATCTTCCGTCCTGGGCAACGAATATGGCCTCATTGGCATTCTCGATGAGCGTTCTGTATTTCTCCTCGCTCTCACGCAGAGCCTCTTCGGCCTGCTTTCGCTTGGTGATGTCACGAATCGATTCGATGGCGCCCACAATCTGTCCTTCGGGATTGTAAAGAGGTGAGGCCGTGTTCCACAGCCAGGTTGGCCCGCAGCCCATAAAATCATATAGATATGTCTCTGAAATCAAACGATCTTCCTCTTTGCGAAAAGAAACGTAAGAAGAGGCCATTTCTTGATTCTGCGTAATAACCATATCGATCAGGACGGGTCTGGGCTTTCCATAAAAGGGAACGGCATAGAAGAAGTCGCCTTTCCCCACGATATCACAAGCCTTTATGCCCGTGAGCGACTGCATGGCATGGTTCCAGGCCGTAACCTTTCCCTCGATGTCGATGACGAAAGTGGCGTCGGGTAAAAATTCAATGATTTGTCTCAGGCGGCGTTCACTTTCACCCAACATATACTCTGTCCGTTTGCGTTCCTCCTCGGCTTTTTCCAATTCCTTGACCCGCTGTTTTAATTCCTCATAGGTAGGCTTTTCAATCATAGTCGTCACCAGCGTTTCCCAGTAATACAGGAGGAAAAAAACTCCTTAACCGGTGTCCATCCGGAAATGCCGGATGGACACTTTTTAGCAATCCTTATGGCAATCCCCACACCTTTTATGAGGCAAACGTTCTTCAGGTTTTCCC
>DSCZ01000492.1 GCA_011048855.1 Desulfobacteraceae bacterium
CCCCCACCCACCCAAAGGGCCGTAACGCCCATAGGCACGGCTTCGGAGACCCAAAGTATTATTATGGTTACAAGAAAAGCCAAAAGATAGTGACCTTCCCTTGGAAGGTTTTCAGGAGTGGGTAAAAATCCTATGATCAAGCCCACAGCTATCGCCACCGCCACGTAAATTCCAGCCCTTTTTATATTCTTTTCGCTGTCCTCGTCTGCTTTCTTTGTCTTCTTTTCGTCAATAATCAATGGTGTAGACATTTAACCCTCCGATTTCATGGGCAAAAAAAGCATTAATCACAATTCAATATAAAACCTTCCGCTTTTGCATAGATGTCAGAAAGACGCAAAATCCCGACAACTTTCCTGCCTTCGGTAACCAGGAGGGAGATGTGTTGCCATGTCAGGATTTTATAAATTGCTTCTGCGAGGGATGCATCCGCCTCTATATGCTCCTCCGTAGGGTGCATTATTTCCGAGATAGTAGTATTTTTAGCAATTTGGCATAGTTGAAAATTCTCATCCCATAAATTAAAATCCTTTGTGATTAAATTAATGAAACTGGAGCTAAGCTGATCCCTGGAGAGTTTATCTTGATCAAAAACGTCTTTTCCTTTGGGCATCAGTCCTTTGAGAAAGGCTATATGACCGACCTTCCCGACAACACGATCTTTGTCGTCAAGAACCAGGATGACTCTGAACTCCGGTTTTTCCGAAGGATGTTTCTCATGCTCGGCTTTGAGGGCCTGCATCGCCTCATAGATGGATGCCGACCGTTTTACCTTTGGACATTCATCCACGGGGATCATAAAGTCTTTGACTAGTGGGTATTTCATTTGGTGACCTCCAGTTGAAGTTGGCTTTTATTATTTCATTCGTAACCCCCTCAGATCGCCAAGGTCGATACGAAGCGTAAAATTTCTCATCAGATGAACAGCAATTCTTATGCCACGGCTCAAGCACGGGTGTAATGGCTAAATATCTTTAATAACAGTAAGTTATGGTTTTCGATGGAATGACGATATGCTGGAAAGAACGAATGTGTCAGCATTCCTTGCAACCTGTAAATTCCTGGATAAACGGTCTTGACAGAGGGTGGTCAATGGAGTATTCCTGTAAGTAATAAAATTTATACGGAGCGAGACCACGAGAGCGATGCCTTTTCAGGTGCTTTTTCGTGGTCTTTTGTTATTGGATGGTTCCGCGTTCGGGGCCTAAAAGAACATGGGGTTTATACATGGAGACGATACCGATAACCCGGGAAGGACTCGACAGGTTGAAGAGCGAGTTGAAAAATCTTGAGAAAGTTGAAAGACCCAGGAATATTCGCATGATAGAAGAAGCCCGCGCGCATGGCGATTTGAGTGAAAACGCCGAATATCATGCGGCGAAGGAAAAACAGTCTTTTATCGAGGGTAGAATCAACGAACTCAAATCGGTCATCGGGCAGTCCGAGGTTATAGAGGCGGACAAAGGGCCTTGCGATTCGCTGGTTTTTGGGCGAACGGCGCTTCTTTACAACATGGAAACCGAGGAGGAGGTGGAGTATCGGTTGGTGGGACCATATGAATCTGATCCGGAAAAAGGTAGGATATCGGTAACTTCTCCGCTCGGAAGAGCATTGATAGGCAAAGGGGAGGGAGACGAAGTGAAATTCGCCACTCCCGGGGGAGTACAAGAATATGAAGTGGTCAGAATTTTTTGATTTACCGCTGGATTTCAGGTGGTTTCAAGCCCTCCAAATTCATATTGCAAAAGAGCTGCCAGCGTGATTGCCGCGGTTTCGGCTCTTAAAATCCGGGAGCCTAGACTTGCCGGAGATGCTCCCGCCGCCCGGGTGGCAAGTATTTCTTCCGTGGTGAATCCTCCCTCCGGGCCGACAATGGCGGTCACGGATTTCACGTTTCTGGAATGAGCGATAGCGGCACCGATTGAAAGTTCCTGTTCTTGTTCCCATAGTATAATATTTAAATTTTTCTTGTCGTGTCTAAGTTTTTCAAGCATTTCGAAAAAGGTAAGTATGGGTTCGATCAGCATCGGGGTTCTCCGATCGCTTTGCTTGGCAGCACTGCAGGCTATCTTGTTCCAGCGTCTCATTTTATTCGCGG
This sequence comes from Desulfobacteraceae bacterium, assembly GCA_011048855.1. Next base: position 2,099 of record DSCZ01000492.1, read on the forward strand.
AGCTTTTTACATCCAACTTGACGACACTATGTGCGGAAAGGAACGGCCTGAGGGAAGAGACACCCAACTCAGAAGCCTTTTCTACAACAATGTCCATCGCACGGTTTTTAAGGATTGCCTGACAAAGTATAATCGATACCGGCGGATCGGCGGGGGTCGGAAGAGACTCTATAACTTTGAGCAGCACATGACCGCTGCCGGATTCTTCGATTTCGCATAAAGCCCTGTTGCCGGACCTGTCCATCATTATACATCTGTCGCCCGAACCCATCCGCAGCACTTTTGTCATGTGGGCGGCCTCTCCTCCGCTTAAACGGATGGTGGCTCGCTGCCCGGTTATATCGTCGGTCAGGAATCGTCTCATTGTCGCCGGCCGCCGTGCTCGATTTCAACGGTCAGGCACGCCCATTCATCCTCGGTGTGAACGATAAGCGACCTGGCGGCACCAGGAGAAAGCTGTGATTCGACTTCGGCGATCTGGTCCCCGAGTATCCCGGAGATCACGATCCTTCCCCCGTCATCGGTTTTTGCGATCAGGTGCGGCAGGATTTTGAGTATCTCCCCGAGGATGATGTTTGCCACTACAACCCTATATCGTCCTTTGATCGCCTGGATCGGGGCCTCACTCAGCACAATTTGACGATCGAGTCCGTTAAGAGCAATGTTTTGTTCGGCCCAATCAAGGGCCTCGATATCGATATCAATACCGATGACCGGTTTAAATCCCAGGTTGGCCGCATACACGGCCAGGATTGCGCTTCCGGTTCCCACGTCGAGGAAGGAGGCCGCCCCGAGTTCGGTGGAGAGGCGTTCTATTTCCCTGAGACAGAGCCTGGTGGTGGGATGCTTTCCAGTTCCGAAGGCCGGCCCGGGATCCATCAGGATAACATGACCTGTTTCCTGTGCAGGCACCGGAATCCATGCCGGATAAACAATCAAGCCTGCGCTCACCCGCTCGGGTTTGAAAAACTCACGCCAGTTTTCGGCCCAGTTTTCTTCGGCTACTGGTGAAAGTGCGGCGGAAGCAGGGGACTGCGACGGGAAAAATTTATTCAGCCTTGCCGTTAGAGCATTCAGCTCTATAGACAAATCCTCTCTGCTTCGGTTCCACGGCAGATATCCGTAGACTTCTCTGCCTTCTTCAACGATCCCTTCACAGCCCAGATCGAAAAGAAATGCGCCTGCAGCTTCATGTGCTTCAGGATCTGCAGATATGGAGATACGGACCCAGTCGGGTGCACCGGGAACAGATTTTTCAGCCCTAATTCTCCCTGGCTTTTTCCGATCCACCCTGTCAGGACTGTCCTGTTTTGTCGAAGACATAATTCAACCGGCCGGATGGAAGCGTGTTGGCCCTGGTTACCATCGGCATGCCGATTTCCAGTTCTTCATCGGGGAGATCCGATGCGATTCTTCCAAACACCTTATATTCCCCATAATCGAGAAGTGCGATGCGGTAGGGAAGGTCCGCTTCGAAACCCACCGGTGCATACTCAAGTTTGGAAAAGGTTACCAGTTTTCCAGCCCCGTCAACCTGTGTCCATTCCATGTCGCTTGAAAGGCATACATAACAATCGGCCCTGGGTGGAAAAAACATGCGCCCGCATCCGCGGCACCTGGTTCCCATAACCTTTCCGGCCTCTAAATGGTCGATGAAGTCGTTGATCTTGGTAGTCGCCGTGAAACTCACTGTTCCAAATTTAGCGAATCGTGTGTCCAGTTCCTTCTTCTTGCCCATTGTTTCATCTCCCGAGGATGGTGACGTTTCCGTAAAGTCCTACCCCACCGATGTTGTGAACGAGGCCGATTTCAGGATCTTCAACCTGCATTTGTCCTGCTTCCCCACGTAGCTGCAGCACGATGGTGCGTATCTGTGAGCCGCCTGTGGCGCCTATCGGATGCCCCTTGGACAAAAGCCCTCCATCAACGTTCACAGGGATCGTTCCTTCCCTGTAGGTCTCCTTGCTTTTGATCAGTTCTTTTCCTTCACCGGGTTCCGCGAACCCCAGGTTTTCGTAGGCCATCATTTCGGCGATCGTGAAGCAATCATGGACTTCGGCGACGTCGATGTCTTTGGGGCCTACGCCCGCCATTTCATATGCCTGCCGGGCGGCTTCACGGGCGGTGCTGAGCCCGGTGAAAAGGTCTCTCCCAGCAAGGTTCACCGCGGTGGAGGCGGCTCCCAGGCCGAGAATCCAAACCGGCTTATCGGAAAATGCCCTGGTTTTCTCCTCGTTTGCAACGATAATGCATGAGCTGCCGTCGGCGTTGGCGCAACAGTCCCCTACGCGTAGAGGTGCGGCCACCGGGCCTGCCATTGGACTGGTATTATCGGAGAACATCTCTAACGTCACCGGCTTCCTGTAGACTGCTTTTTCATTGATCTGCCCGTACGTGGAGGCTTTGACCCGGATCAACGCCAGATCTTCGGGCGTTGTCCCGTAGGCGTTCATGTGGGCTCTTGCATACATTGCATAGTAAGCGGGCATCATGGTTCCGAAGGGGCTTTCCCACTGGATGTCAGCGCCCCTGCCCATCCGTTCCTGGGATTCGGCGGAGGATATTTCGGACATTTTCTGAAAACCGATAACCGCCACAACATCGTGCAGGCCTGACTTGATCAGCGAGTATGCAACCCGCAACCCCATGCTGCTCGATGAACACAGGCTTTCCAGATAAAATGTCGGTTGCGGCACAAGCCCAAGGTACTCTGCGAAAACCCCCGCAGGTGATCGCTGCTTGTCGTATTCGGGGGCTGAACATACCACCGAGGCCCCGATTTCCTTGTTTGTGATGCCGGCGTCAGCCATCGCTTCTTTGAATCCTTCGAAGGCCAGTTCGCGCACTGAGCCGGGATATCCCCTTACGAAAGAACTCTGGCCGACCCCGATGATTCCTACTTTACCCATAGATTTTCCTCCTGCGGCTGCTTGGGTTCCTGGTGCAGGGCGCCTGTACCCGGTTTCCAGGTAAACCAGGTTGGAGGCCGGGACAGAGTGCCTTGCGGGTTTTTCCGTCGAAGCTGGAGTATAGGTGATGTAAAGACAGGGGTCAAGATGATCCCTGACCCCAAGATCCATTTGCGGTGTTGCCTTCGGTCGCTTCTCCCCGCGGACCATAAGCCCATTCCGAA
>DSCZ01000390.1 GCA_011048855.1 Desulfobacteraceae bacterium
CCTGAGGTGAAAATGCAACTCCTTTTATTCACGCGATTTACAATACTGGTGTGAGGCTAAATATATGTACCTATCAGAAACTGACCGGAGAATGGAATCGTGCGGTTGCCCGCAATCCCGCAGACCATCCGTTCGGCTTCGTTGCTGACCGGTCGGACAGCAGCAGTGCAGCAGAATGAAAAAGCGATTACGCTGTCTGTAATGCCGGGTGATCGAAAACCACTGAACACAGTGGTCGTGCTTGAACTGGACCAGGCGGCCATCGAGGTGCTGGCGCCATAATCAAAGCATAATGAGGCAACGAGAAGAGCTTTGAAGGTGATTTTCAAAAAGCACCGAATACAACCTGTAAATGACAATCAGAATAGAGTCGCCCCTAATTATCAAGTCGCTGATCTTGAGTAGAGTTGCCGGGCCGGCCTGGCTGACTGTTGCATCGAACGGTACGGTTTCCGTGATTCCGGCATTCGAGGGATTGGGGAACTGGCAGGATTTGCAGTTCAGCGGCTGATGCAGGACTGCCCGGCTATTTCTGCCTGCGGCGGCGCAGACCCGAACGGTGACCGTCGTGTGGACATGAATGATTTTAATATCCTGGCAAGTCAGTGGTTAATTATCTATAATGCCAACAGTGATTGAGTGAGATATTCTTATGAAAAAAACAAGGTTTGGTTTGTTTCTTTCGGGTATGCTTTTATCGGCCGGAGTGCTCGTGTTCGGGACCGCATTTTCTCCCGAAGCAAGTACACCGCGACCGTCGGCGGCTGTGGTAGCTGACTCCGCCTCGGCCCCAAGTTCCCCTACGCCCCTTCCTACCCGCTGGGGCGACTGACAGGTCTGGGGCGATATGGGGGATGGGACGTACCGCAATCCGATCCTGCCGTCGGACTACAGCGACCTGGACTGTATCCGGGTCGGGGACGACTACTATGCGATCTCCTCCACGATGCAGTTCTCTCCCGGAATGATCATTCTGCATTCCAAAGACCTGGTGAACTGGACCCTTATTGGTCACGCGGTGGCCGATGTAACTCAGATTGGACCCGATATGAATTGGGATCGGATGAATCGCTATGGCAAGGGGGTATGGGCCGGCGCTATTCATCACGCCAATGGCCGGTTCTGGGTTGTGTTCGGAGCGCCGGACGAGGGATTCTTTATCACCAGCGCAGAAGACCCCGCCGGCCCGTGGGAGCCTCTGCACCCGCTGATGCTGGAGCGAGGATGGGATGATTGCTGCATCTTCTGGGATGATGACGGGCAGGCCTACTTTATCGGAACGCATTTCGCCGACGGGTACAAAACCTATATTTGGAAGATGACACCCGACGGCCGGTCTCTCATTGAAGACACTCGTACGCTGATTAACCAGGGAGCTGGTCGCGAGGCCAATAAACTCTACAAGATCAACGGCTGGTACTACCACTTCTTCAGCGAGGTGTCGCAGGGGGCGCGGGTGGCGATGATGCAGCGATCCCGTTCCATCATGGGGCCATACACGCAGCGGCGGCAACTGACCGACCGTAACCGCGAGTGGAACGAACCCAACCAGGGCGGCATTGTGGATACCTCGTCGGGTGAATGGTATTTCATTACCCACCACGGCACCGGTGACTGGGAAGGCCGCTGCATGAGTCTGCTGCCGGTGACATGGATTGACGGCTGGCCGATTTTGGGGGCGACATCGACGGAAAGGAGACGCGAACACGGTTTCACGATGGGCGCCTGTACCACTGGCCGGAGCCGAAGCCCATCTTGGCCTGATAGACACAACGGCAGACAGCAACACCAGCCGCGCCCGTTTGCGGGTGCGGCTTTTTTCTTTTCCCGTCGCCACAACTCCGCAATAATGACGGCCGTATGATCGCCCTGAACAAAAAAACCTGCATCGTCTGCAATCAGCGGGAGCGGCAGACGGGGAGCTATTGCAAGCCCTGCCGCGCCGCTTATCATCGACGGTACAGACAGCGACGACAGCAGCAGACCGAACAGCAGACCGGCAGCGCCACACCGCCGACCGAAGGCCGGACAGCCCGACAGCAGGCACGTATCGAGGCCGAGGAACGGACACTGCGCGCCGCCGGATACTTCCCCGACCGAATCACCGCCAAGAGAGCCGATCAGGTGTTGAGCCAGGCAACCGGGCAGGGAACGAACGCCGCCAGACGATGAGCCTGAAAAAAACAAATAGGGGTCCCACGCCGCCGGAAATCTTTACCACGCCCCCCCGCCTTGCTCACTTTGACCCCCTAAGTAGCTCGCAAGAAAAATATACATTTTCGAGAATACAAGACACCGGATATCCAGACCGGTCCGTAGCGGACTGGCAAACCGCAAAAAAAGACCCTGAACGTCTTTCTCACGCCGTAACGGCGTACGAAAGACAAAAAGACTCCAGAAGTCCTATATTTGCGCATGCGGCCAACAAAGTCTATTTCCTTCTAACAACAAGAGAAATACATATATGTGTATTCGGTGCTGCCGATCTGAGTTTTTGGGTTAGATGTTGCGATAAGGATATTATTTTGATAATATGGCGGAAATTCAAAGGATATATCGAAGTCACAAAGCAGGACAGGAGGCAGGTTGACCTGTAATTACAGAATTTAGGGTAGTGGAAGGCACACAGAAATAACGATACATGGCATGACTAATCAGGGTTGCGGGTAGGCACAAGGGAAATTATGGGCAACAAGAACGCCAAGAATTCGGCATCGAAGGCAAAATCGGAGAATGGCGCCCATCTGGGCTTTGAGGACAAGCTGTGGGCGGCTGCGGACAAGATGCGGGGGCATATGGACGCCTCGGAATACAAGCACGTCGTGCTGGGGCTGATCTTCCTCAAATACATCTCCGACACGTTTCAGGCCAAGTACACCGCCCTGCAAACGCAGAAATACGCCAACCCGGAAGACCGCGACGAGTACATGGCCGAGAACGTCTTCTGGGTGCCGCCGCAGGCCCGCTGGTCAATCATCCAAAAGACCGCCAAACAGCCGACCATCGGCCAAACCATCGACGACGCCATGACCGCCATCGAGCGGGAAAACAAGACGCTCAAAGGCGTTCTGCCCAAAAATTACGCCCGCCCCGATCTTGACAAGACCCGTCTGGGCGAGTTGATCGACATCATCAGCAACATCGAACTGATCGCCAAAGACCAGCACAAAAGCTCCAAAGATATTCTTGGCCGGGTGTATGAATACTTCCTCGGCCGTTTTGCCGCTGCCGAAGGCAAATCCGGCGGCGAATTCTACACCCCGCAATGCGTCGTGCGCCTCTTGGTCGAGATGATCGAGCCGTACAGAGGCCGCATCTATGACCCCTGCTGCGGCAGCGGCGGGATGTTCGTCCAGAGCGAAAAGTTCGTCGAAGCCCACGGCGGACGCCTCGGCGACATCGCCATCTACGGCCAGGAATCCAACCCCACCACATGGCGGCTGGCCCGGATGAATCTGGCCATCCGCGGCATCGACGCCAACCTCGGCCCCCAATGGGCCGACAGCTTCCACGCCGACGCCCACAAAGACCTCAAGGCCGACTTTATCCTCGCCAATCCCCCGTTCAATATGAGCGACTGGGGCGGCGACCGGCTGCGGGAGGATGTCCGCTGGAAATTCGGCGCGCCCCCGGCCAACAACGCCAACTACGCCTGGATACAGCATTTCATCCACCACCTGTCCCCCGGCGGCATTGCGGGCATTGTCATGGCCAACGGCTCGATGAGCACCAACACCAGCGGCGAAGGCGATATCCGCAAGGCCATCATCCAGGCCGATATGGTCGATTGTATGATCGCCTTGCCGAAGCAGTTGTTCTATACCGTGCAGATTCCCGTCTGCCTGTGGTTTGTCACCCGCAAAAAGACCGCCGATGCCAAACGCAAATTCCGCTCACGCTGCGGCCAGACGCTCTTTATCGACGCCCGCCGCTGCGGCACACTCATCGACCGCGTCCATCGCGAACTGTCCGAGGCCGACATCGCCGAGATTGCCGGCGTCTATCACGCCTGGCGCTCTGAAGGCGGTAAGTACGAGGACAAGCCCGGCTGGTGGAAGTCCGCCACGTTGGAAGAGATCGCCTCGCACGGCTATGTCCTGACCCCCGGCCGCTATGTCGGCGCAGAAAAAGCCGAAGACGACGGCGAACTGTTTGAGGAAAAGATGCAGCGCCTGACCGCCACACTGGCCGAGCAATTCGCCGAATCGGCCAGGCTGGAAAAGACCATCAGGAAGAATTTGAAGGAGATTGGGTATGGCCTCTGAGCAGCTCAATTTCAATGACCTTGTTCAGCAGTTCAAGACCATCCACGACAGCCTCCGGAAACAGGCGGTCAAGGCCGTCAACATGGGACTGACCCTGCGAAATTGGATGATCGGGCATTACATCTATGAATACGAGCAAGACGGCCAGGATCGGGCTGAATATGGGGAAAAACTGCTCCAGAAACTGTCGGATTCTCTGCAACACTACGGCCTCAAACGGGTTGAAGAGCGGGAACTCCGACGATTTCGGCTGTTTTACCTGACCTATCCGCGAATTCGGGAGTCGCTGACTGCCGAATTGTTGCCCTTCCTTAAAAACCAGTTGTTCGTGTCCAAATATCAGCTCGAACTGCCCGACAAAAAAACAAATGCAGCAGTTTCTGGAAGAACAGATCGCCGAATCGACAAAGAACCATTAAAATAATTTGAAAGAGATTGGGTATGACTTCAGATAATACCGAAAAACCTAGCAAAGAATTTTATACGCTCTGCTATGACCAATACAAAATCGAGTTAGAAGAAGCAGAAAAGCTCTACCAGAAGATATCGATTCTTCTAATATTGATTCCAGTAATCGGAGGAGTTTCAGTTTCATTAGGTCGAATCGATATAGTTGTGAGATTATTCGAGAGGGTAGATGTTTTTCTCTATTATCTTTCTTTCTTGGCGGCATGGCTCGCGCTTGCTGTCAGCACAACATTCTCGATACTCTGTGTGATCCCACGAACATACAAGCGAATCGGTGATATGGGAGGATGGCACGACTGGAAGAAAAAATATCAACAGTATCTTCATGAATCAGGCGCCGATGAAACCATAGATGACGCCTTAATTCGTGATATTTGCCCCAAACTTGCAGAAGCACAAACCCAAAATGCCCCTATAAATGAGAGCAGACGAAAATGTTTTCAAAAGGGCGTACTGTTTGCTTCGATATGTATTGTACTAATTGCATTTCAAGCG
>DSCZ01000231.1 GCA_011048855.1 Desulfobacteraceae bacterium
CCGCACAGATAAAAATCTTGATCCTCCCTGAGAAAGCGTCCCAGTAATTCTGCTGTAACCCGGCCCTTTTCAAATTTGACATTATTCCCGCTGGTTGGTTTGCCGAGATCCTCTTTTTCCCTGCTCAGGACATGCACAACGCATAAAGGCATCTTCCCGGTCATGCCCTCCAGTTCCCTCTGACCAAAGATGTCCCGGCGACTTTTGTTGGCCCAGATAAGGACCGTAGGGATATCCTTGCCGTTTACCAGCAAGTGTCTCAGCAAGCTGAAAAAAGGCGTAACCCCCACGCCTCCAGCTATAAGGGCCAGTGAATCACGCTCCTCGGCCCCGGCACAAAAAATGCCGTAAGGCCCTTCGCAACGCACCTCCACCCCAGGTTTAACGGCATGGATCTCCCGTGTAAACCGTCCGGCCTGCTTTATTGTGAATCGAAGTTCTTTCTCTGTCGGCTCACCCGAGATGGTAAAGGGATGGGGCTCGCTTAGACCCCGACCCCTGGGGATTCTCAAAAGTGCGAACTGACCAGGCCGGCGATGGCCCAGATGATTTAGACCACGCAGTGCGTTCAAGTAGACCGTCTTTGTGTCATGGGTCTCCTGAACCACCCGCGAAACGCGACATACAGCCCTACGCTTTCCACGCAGAACCTCGACCAATCGCATGACCAGTGCAATGGTCATCGCTCCGATCAAAACGACCACCACCTGGACTCGGGGGGACTCGCCAATAGTACTCCCACGAAACCAGGCATGGATGATCCCCATGGGAACTGCAGCATATACAAGTAGATGAACGGGTTTCCATAGCCGGAAGGAAAGACGGAACTGCTTGCCCAGAAGGGCCGCGACGCTCGCCATAATGAGCAGGATCAAGGCAAAACGCCCGATCACCATTTCCCAGATGTCCATTGTCAGAAGGGCCGCTTTTACCAGACCGGGGCCGCCCATAATATAGAATCGCAGAAATTGGAGAAGCACATGAACCAGGAGCAGGGCGATGGCGATCACGGCCAACGGCTTGTGGTATCGAAGCATTCTGTCAAGACCCAAAAATGGCTCTACCAGGGAATTACGGCTACCCAGAATTACCAGGATGACAAGGATTACGAGGCAGTTCTGGGCAAAGATGGAACTGACCCCTTTAGCTATGTCGGGCCAGCCCATAGAAGCAGCCGCCGGGATAAACCAGGCGGCCCAAAATACTGTCAGCGCAGCCGAGGGCAGGACAGCCAGGAAGAGTAGAAATCTGGACGCAAGGACCTTCATACGCAAGACGAGCCCGCCTAAAGGTCCTTACCTGACTCCAGGGCGGAGAGGAACTTCACTATGACATCCTTTTCCGAATCCGTCACCCTTGCTCCCTTTTTCTGCATTCTGGCCACATATTCATCCCAAGCTTCAGCATTGTACTCGCCTATTTTGCGCTGAACTCTGTTCAGGTTGTGACAGGAAGTGCATCGCTCCTGCAAAAGCGCCCTGCCCTCCCCGTATTGTTCAGCTCCGGCATTGGACAAAATGGAAACCAGTAAAAAGACCAAAACAACTACCAGAACCAAGCAACAACTCTTTTTCATTACGTTCTCCCGTCAATTTTGATGGATTCTCGAATCACGATATCCATCAAAGCCCAAGCTGACTTTCCATAAATGACATTAAAAAACGGCCATCAAACCTTAACAAGTCTAAAATTAAATTGCCGGGGATTGGGCCGAGATAGAAGATCAAGGCGGAGCCACGCCCGGACAACAATTTAAACCTATCCACGGACATAAACCTTGCCATCGATGAATGGGGGTCTGCTCAACTTCATTCCGTCGATGAAACACGGCTTGATCCTTTTGCGGCGGCGGCCGGAGGCCAGTCGGTGCCGGAGATGTCGACAAGCTCGGCCACGAAGCTTCCCACCGGCACCTTGCTTTTGACCCGAACCGGGATTCGATAGTCGTCCGCTGTCACCCATATCTGCATGCCGGCCCCTTCGGGTTTTTCAAAGGCACCGGAGATTTCATCCATCGTGAGTTTCACCAGGAAAACATCCATTTCCCCCATAGCAGTATTGACAGTCTCGCGGCGGACCACATCGGCCCTTCCGACGATGCTTCTTTTACCATCCGCTACGGGATGGGACAGAGTAACGCCCTCCCGCAGCCCCCCCAGTCGGAAGGCGTAAAACACCGCAAAAGGATCGAAGGTTCCGGGTTCGATATCGATGGGTGCGCGTTCTTCGTCAAAATTGCTGTAACGGGCCGTGGCGGAGTCCGTGTCGAAAACGACCTTTTCCTCCCTGTGTTTTTTGCCCAGGGTTGTCCTTGTATAGGAAAGGCTGCGGGTCATATCCATGTCCACATAGCTGTCCATATGGTCCCGCACCTTGTAGAAGACATCCACCGCGGGATAAGTGAAGGCCGTCAGACGCAAGTGCCGGACCGGAAAACCGCCTACAGAATCGTGCGGCAATACTTCCAGGACGGCTTCACCGGCGGGAATGAACGTCCAACGCACCTTGAAAACCATCTTCTCCCCAATCTGAAACGGCACACTCCTTCCCGCGCATTCTGCAATGGAGGGATCCAACGTGGAAAGCATTAACAGGAAAAAACAAAAAATTAATATTCTTAAATAAATAATCACTTACTTCTCATTTATAAGTGTTATAGGTGTCAAATTTTATTTATTCCAAACACTGAGGTTTCAGGCCTCTTTCAGGTACGGATCAATGATTCAAACCGAGTATTTCTCTTACCCGTTGCACGCCCTCGCGGTTCAATTCCAGGGTAAAGGGATCCTGTCCCCGGGCCCTCTCGGCATCTGTTAGAAGTGCCTGGACGGCTTCACGCCCGTCAGCGGTTTTGACGGCCTTCCTGGGGGATTTCCCGCCCAGCGCCGGAATCTTTTGATCCACCCAACCTTCCCAGTGCTTGGATATCATTTCTGCCATCTGCTTCCGGACTTCAGGATGCTGCATGAGTTCTTCCTGCTCCAATGATCCGGATCCGGCTACTTCGGTGGATTCGGGAGCATGCCGGCGCATCATCGCATCCAGGTCTTGAATCTCGTCAACCTTGAATCGAGCTATTTCACCAAGCCTCGTGTCGATCTCACGACGCAGAGCCTCGGCACGCTCCGCCGAGTTGACCTCCGCAGTCAAGCGGTGGCCCTCGATCACGATACGGCCCAGGATTGTATTAGTCATTCCCGGACTTGCTTTGTGCCCATGGCGATCCCAGGGAATTTCCACGCGCACCATCCGCCCCGCATCGTCTAGCTCCGCATCGGCACTCAGTTCCTCCGGCGTCATTGTCACACACAGATTGCAGAGCTCTCGGAAAGCCGCTTCAAGTGAAGAAACCTCATAGAACAACCTGTGAAATTCCAGGACATGACCGTCCGTGTTGCACATCTTTGGTGTGGTATGCAATGCCCGGTCGATGTTGAAAAACAGATCCCGGACTTCCATATCCCAGTCATACAGTGTGTCGTCGGTTATTGAGGGTTGACCACGGCGGAGCCGTTTTCGCAATTGAATGATATCCGTTTTGTGGCCTGGAGGAAGAATGGTCGGGGCAAGACCACTCAGCATACCTACACCGTCTACAAGAACCGCCCGGCCGAAGAGCACATCTCCCGGTTGTACATATTCCGACCCCTTTCGCTCCTCAATCTCGATACAGTCACCTTTAAGAATGTCCTGCAGCGTCATCCCTTTGCCCTTTTCAACGGTTAATACTTCCAAAAAGCTGTACGGTTTGCGGTTGACGCTTTCGATCAGACGCTTCTCCAGCGGGTCGAGTTTGTCGGCATGGGCCTCGGCATACAATTCGGCCACCGTTCGATCCTCCGGCCCGGCAAGTTCCACATCGGCATCGATCTTGTCATATTCCCAATTGAACACATACCAGGGCCAGAACAGGGGATTGGCCCGGGCCAGCATTTCTCCACTGATCTCATCTTCTGGTTCAGGCCATAGAAAAAACTCGTCCATCGCCACACCCATAGCATCCTCGCCGAAGGTACCGGCTGCGTAGAAAATCAAACGGTCTACAAGCCGGTCATAGGCCTCGGACAACCGCCGATAGTACAACTCCAGGGAAGGTGACGCCTTTTTGCCCAAACAGCATTTTTTGTATTTTTTCCCGCTTCCGCAGGGGCAGGGATCGTTCCGTCCTATTTTCATCGTTTTTCCTTTTCCAGACCGTTGAAAATTCTATCAGCCGAAACGGCACCGACAATTTCTTTTTTTTCGCAGCAGCGATCATTTTTGTCAATGCCTCTTTTTTATCCAAGATCCGCGAAAATATTTGGCCGATGTGATGTCTACGGTTTGCCGGCGCGCGTAAACTACACTCCGTTGTCAGGTGATGGGACGCAAATGACGCTGGACAGGTTGCTTGATCCGGTTTTTTCTTGACCAAATGAGTTGAAATGTAATATTAATAGTCATTATATAAAATAATTCACCTTTTGCGCAGAGTGGGAAATGGGGAATGATCAATATCACCCAAACGATTTTGTTTATGGGCCGGGCGCTCGATCCGACGGCATGACGCATTACGGTTTACGTGGGAGAATGATAAGAATGCCTTATAAAAATAAGGAGATCAAGGAAAGGCCTTTTTACCTCTTTGGAGCATTCATTCTTACCGTTTTTTTATTCTTATACCCATCCTCGACGGTAATGGCTGAACGCGTGACAATGGTTACAAATGTTGGGAAGATCCATGTTCTGCTGTTTGATGACATCGCCCCGGTTACCGTGGCGAATTTTATGAATTATATCGGTGAGGGAAAATACAGGAACACCCTGATCCATCGTTCGGTCCCCGGGTTTGTGATTCAGGGAGGCGGCTATGTCCTTGACGGGAGCACAATATACACGGTTCAAAAAAACGCTCCTATCGTGAATGAGTTTCATCTTTCGAATCTGCGCGGAACCATAGCCATGGCAAAATTGGCAGGGAACCCGGACAGCGCTACGAGCGAATGGTTTTTCAATTTGGGGGACAATTCGGAAAACCTGGATTATCAGAACGGCGGATTCACCGTTTTCGGCCGGGTTACGGATCAAAGCCTTGCTGTGATCGATGCCATCGCCGCGTTACCTATTTACGACCTGAGTAATAATTTACCGTGAAAATGCGTCTCGCCGAACGGGCACAGTTCAAGTAGGCCCTCTTGGAGTCCTGAATGATACGAGGGCATAGTTCGAGGTTGTGTGTGTTCCGA
>DSCZ01000404.1 GCA_011048855.1 Desulfobacteraceae bacterium
AATATATAGTGATTTCAGTTGACTTTCGTGCCATCCGCTTTCCGGAAATCAACCGGAAAGGCACGCCCTGCCACCGCCAGTTGTCCAGAAACACTTTCATCGATGCGAAGGTAGGTGTAAGGGATTCGGGATCGACTCCGGGCTCCTCCCGGTATCCCACCACCGGTTTTCCGTCTATGAGACCGGATTTGTACTGCCCCAGAGTCAGGTAATCCCATAGCCTCTCCGTCGGAAACGGCCGCAATGTCCTGTAAACCCTGGATTTTTCATCCCTGACCCGCTCCGCCTCGAATGCCGAAGGGGGATCCATCGCCGTAAGCGCAAGAAGCTGCATCATGTGGTTCTGGAACATGTCACGAAGCACACCGGCCTTCTCGTAATACCCGGCGCGATGTTCCACTCCGAGTGTTTCAGCGGTCACGATCGAAACCCTGTCGATATAACGCCTGTTCCAGATGGGTTCGAAAATTGAATTCGCAAACCGGAACATCAAAATATTCTGAACCGTCTCCTTGGCCAGATAATGATCGATTCGAAAGATCTGGTGCTCGGCGAAATACATGTGAAGATCCCGATCCAAACGCACCGCGCTTTCGAGGTCCCGGCCGAAAGGTTTCTCCACAACGATCCGAACCCATCCGGTATCGACTGCATTCTCGGTGGAAAATCCGGCCTCGCCGATACTGCGGCCGGTATCGGGGTACAGATCGGGGGGAATCGCCAGGTAAAGCACCCGGTTTCCTTCGGTGTTGTGGGTGCGCTCCAGTTCGGCGAGCCGTCTGAAAAATACCTTGAATGATTCCGGATCCTCGTAGTGCACCGGAAAATAAAAAAGCTTTGATAAAAAAGCTTCCAGTTCCTCCCGGTCAAGCGCCCCGAGAGGTCCTGCCGCTTCTTTCATTCTGGCTCTGAATTCTTCGCTTTTCATTTCGGTGCGGCTGCAACCAGCGATGACAAAATTATCCGGAAGGACTTTCTTGAGATAGAGGTTGTAAAGAGAGGGAACCAGTTTCCTCGCGGTAAGATCCCCCGACGCACCGACGATGACAAGGGAACAGGGCTCGAGGCGCCTTTCCAGCAAGCACGACTCGTATGGAATTTTCAAATCCACCGTCCGCACATCCGCTCTAAAAATCCCTTCACCGTCTGGTGGTTTCATAAGATAGCCCCATGCCTCCTATATATTTTCCGCAAGCCGCTCGATCTCGGCGGGGACGTCCCCGGTTATCTCGACGGTCAGGACATCACGGCCGCAATCCATCAGGGTCTGCCTGTCACCCAGGGCCTGGGCCCGGATCAACATGCCGAAGGATACCGACGAAGCATCATCTCCCGCCCGGTCCGGGATCGGAACATCGACCTGGGGCTCGGATGTAATCTGCACGAACAACCCCCCAGCGGGCCCTCCCTTGTGAAGCTGTCCGGTGGAATGGAGAAACTGTGGGCCGTATCCTAAGGTTACAGGGATCCGGAAGCGTTTGCCTGCCGCGTGCCTGATCCTGTCGAGAGCCCGATCAACCGCCTTACATGGCTCCAGGTAGGCCTGGATAGCCAGGTAGGGTCCACCGGGCATTTTTTTCCCTGTAGACAGAGCCCCTTCGATAAACTCTTTAAGAGCGGTCAACACAGAGCCCGAAACAAAATCCCCAGTCAACCGGATGCCGTCTTTTCCGGCTTTGGCATGCCGCGCCGGGAGTCCGTCTTCTCTGCGAAACGCCTCGATCGCCTGCTTCGCCTTCACTTTGGCGGATTCAACATCCGGCTGGTCGAATGGATTCACTCCAAGAACATGCCCGGAAACGGCTGTAGCCATCTCCCAGCGGAAAAACTCCCCACTCAAATCATATTTACTGTTTATCGTTATCCGGATGACAGGGTGTCCGGCCTTTTCCAGAACGGAAATCCTACGATCGAATCGGTCGTCTCCTTCAACTTTCAGATAAACGAACAATCGATCATCTCCGTAAAATTCCGGTTCTTCCAGGGCCTCCCCAACGATCGGAACGATTCCTTTTCCTTTTTTCCCGGTGCTCTCAGCAATCAACTGCTCGAGCCAGGCCGAAAAAGCACCTATCGAAGGAGACGCAATCAGGGTAAGCTTGTTGCGCCCATCACGCGCACATACGCCCATCGCGGCGCCAAGCCAGGCAGCCGAATTGACCCCGACCTGTTCCAACGCCCCCCCGGCCGAGGCCTCCGCGGCTCTTTCGAGGAAAAACCCGACATCGACACCAATCAACGCGGCCGGCACGAGGCCCACATATGACAGGGCGGCGTACCTCCCGCCGATTTCCGGATCGTTTAAAAAAATTTTTCTGAAACGCAGATCACCTGCAGTCTTTTCGAGACCGCTTCCGGGATCGGTTATGGCGGCGAACCTGGGCCCGGCTTCCTCACGGCCCAGCTTCCGGCATATGAGACCGTAGAAATAATTCATCAAGGAAAGGGTTTCCACTGTACCGCCGGACTTGCTCGAAACCAGAAAAAACGTCGACTCGGGCCGCAGCTCCCTCGAAAACCCGTCCACCGAATCAGGATGCGTCGTATCGACGATCCGGACGTTCAGGAAACCTTCCCGCACCCCGAACACGCTGCGGCAGACTTCGGGAGCGAGGCTGGACCCTCCCATCCCCAGCAGCAGGCAGTCGGTGAATCCCTGATTGCGCAGTTCTTCAGCGAATTCGGTCAAATGAGGAACAGCTCCCGGCATCCGCTCCGGACAGTGAAGCCACCCCAGCCTGTCAGCGATTTCGGTGTCTACAGGGCTCCATACACTCGAATCATGCGCCCATATCCGCCCGATCAGATTCTTTTTCTCCATCTCAACAACGGCGCTTTCAACAGCCGAAGCAACCTTCCCGAGCGATGCCGTGACAGTAGAACCTCCGGAATCTTTACCATATGTGATCATTCCCGATCTCCCTGGTCCTGCATCTTACGCAAAAATCTTTTCCGGGGGCCGCCTTTCCGGAACGTACCGGCGTTCGATCCTTCCATCCTTCCAGTCCCTGGAAACGTAAAGATTACAATAGCAGCTTCCGTACTCCGCGACATCCTGCTCCCGGTATATACAGGGGCATAAAATATCCCTGTCCTTTTCCCGTTCTCCGGAGGCAAGCCGGCATGGGCATGCCATGTAGCCGTAACGCTCCTTGTTGATGAGCAGGGCCTCGAGAAGTTCGGCCACCCGCGGTTCTTCATCACTCAGGAAATACCCCTTGGGTTCCTGGGATTTCTCCAGCATTTCACGAAGTTGTTCGACCTGTTTCATATGCCGAGAGCCTCCCTTATTTCATTCTCTTTGAAGCCGACAATCACCTTCTCCTCGATGATGATGGTCGGAAACGAACAGGCTGGGTTAAGTTCTCTAACCTTTTCGATTGCAGACTTACGTTCCTCTCCCTGCAGCAAATCCACGTCTTCGAACTCGTAGTGCACCTGGCAGTCGTCGAGGAACCTCTTGGCAGCCCGGCAATGGCTGCACGTGCTGAGGGTATATATCATGACAGGTTTACTCACAGTCTTCTCCTTTATTAAAAGTCGTCCCGGGCCACCGGGATATCTCGTAATTTCTGTCGTATGGACGGTTCGCACACCTCACGGTCACTCGGCCGGCGGAAGCGCTGAGGCAATCCTGGCGGCCAGATCCAGGCAGGCGTCGAGCCCGCTTTCATCCGGAACATACTGGACCCTGACTCCCGGTTCGATTATTTGGAACTTCATGGATTCGAGGGATTCGGTGATTAATTTTACGGCCTCCCCGCTCCATCCGTACGAACCGAAAGCAGCGGCCACCTTGTTTTTCGGCTTCAGCCCCTTCATATAGGTCATAAAATCGCCGACCGTGGGAAAAATACCGTTGTTCAAGGTGGGAGAGCCGACGATCAACGCACCTGCATCAAGAACATCTGTTATCACGTCGCTCCGGTGAAAATTTCTCAAATGCATGGGTTTCGCATAAACACCCTCCCGGCAGAGACCGTCGACGATCGCATTAGCCATAATTTCAGTACTGTGCCACATTGTATCGTAGATCACGACCGCCTTCCGGGTTGGCGCCTGTGTGCTCCACTGGACATATGCATCGATGATTCTTGTCGGATCTTCTCTCCACATGATGCCGTGATCCGGGCATATCGTTTTAATTTCTATACCGGCATCGGTCAGCCGGTTCACCAGCTTCAGAATAAGCGGCGAGTACAGCATCAGGATGTTCGCGAAATATTTTTTTGCATGCGGCATTATGGCATCACCGATCTGGTCGTCGAAACGCTCCGGACCGGCATAGTGCTGCCCGAAGGCATCGCTTGAAAAAAGCAGGGCATCCTCCTGCACATACGAAAACATACTGTCCGGCCAGTGCAGCATCCTGGTTTCGAAAAACTTTATCGACCGCTTCCCCAGCTTCAAAACCTCCCCGTCTTTCACTGCACGGTAATTCCATTTTTGAGGGAAATGACGCGAGAGATTCCTCTGACCCATCTGGCTGCAGTAAAGGGGTTTGTCTTCGCCGATGCGATGCATCACCCTGGCGAGTGACCCGGAGTGATCCATCTCGGTGTGGTTGCTGATCACCAGATCTATACGTTTTGGATCGATCAGGCTGGAGATGTTGGAAATCAACTCATCTGAAAACTCTTTTTTTACGGTATCTATCAACACCGTCTGTTCGTCCACGATCAGAAATGCATTGTAGGTCGACCCCTGGTAGGTGGAATAACCGTGGAAATCCCTTATGTTCCAGTCCGCCGCTCCCACCCAGTATATGTCTTTTGCAATTTCAAAGGGTTTCATCGTATCCCCCTCTCACTTTCACAGAGCATCGTTGAAACAACAACAGCATCAATGCATCCTGAGTCCCGCACATGGCGGGAATCTCAGGTTGGAAACCGTCGCCGCAGCACCGGTTGCGGTTACTCCTTGTCGAACTGATCCTTGCTTGCCCCACAGACAGGGCATGTCCAGTCTTCCGGAACTTTTTCGAAAGGTGTTCCGGGTTCCACTCCGTTATCCGGATCACCATCAGCCGGGTCGTAGACATATCCACACACTGTACAAACATACTTATCCATAGCTTGATCCTCCATTGATTTTTATTTAGTGTCCATCCGGAAATACCGGATGGCACTAGTGGAGTTTCCAGATCGGAAATGAGGGATTTTGCCCAAGATCAAGGAAAACGAGGGGTTGCGCGGAGACGTACTGGAGTACGTCGCACAAG
>DSCZ01000406.1 GCA_011048855.1 Desulfobacteraceae bacterium
GACGTTACCCGACGGCAAAAGGGCCGGGTTCACTTTTTCCCCTGTTCTTTCCGAGCAGGTGGGTGTTACCTTCTACCGACCTTCCTGGACTGCTGAATCGGGCGTGGCGTGGACTCTGACCACTTCTGATGCAGTACTGGTGGAAGGCCGGGGCGTTTACTACGAGCAGGGCACTGGACTACCATACAACCCGGCAAACGGTGCGGCTTTCGGCCAGGGTGCCTTCGCTCTCACAAGCCCGGAGGGTACGGTATATTTGTACAATGCCCGAGGGCTCCTGCAGTCGGTGACCTCCGCTTCCGGGGCCCGGGTGATGGCGACTGATGCGGGCTTGTTCGCCTCAGACGGATCCTTCGTGGCCTTCCAGTCCGACTCGAGTGGGCGCCTGGTTTCGCTTACCGCTTCAGACGGCACTCGGATTTCATATAACTACGACGGGGATGGCAACCTTGCGGCCGTGAACAATCTTACAACCGGTTCACGAACCTGGTACGGGTACGGGGCAGGAAACAATCTGCTCAGTCTTATTGCAGACCCCGACCAGGGCACCGCAATCCGGATTTTTTATTCGGCGGGCCGGCTGTCGGAAACCGAGCCGCTGGACGGGGTGCTCGGCTCCATTCGTGACGGTCTTGCAGGTCTGAACGGAAGCATCGGTGCGGAGCCGCAGCGGTGGGTTCTGCGAATAACCGAGGCCGAGGCTGCTACCGCGCCGGTTTCTTCTCTCATTCTGGCCTTGAGTGTTGATGGGGTGGGCTTTACACCGGGGGCGCCATCGATTGCGGGCGCGGCCGTGCTTGCCACCTCCTCTGATGGAACAAAGGCCTATTCGTTGATCTCTGTTGCAGGACCCGGCCTTTATGTGATCGAGATCATGAGCGACGGCACGGGGGGCGGCTTTAGGTTTGCGCTGCAGCCGGCCGGGGATTTGAACGGAGACGGCATCGTTAACGGTGCGGACGGCGTACTTCTGGATGCCGCCCTCGGGAGCACGGTCGGAAGCGGTTCCTACAGTGAAGACGCCGACCTCAACCGGGACGGGATGGTGGACGACACGGACCGCTATTACCTGGACAGGATGTATGGTTTTGCCGCAAACCGTGCACCGTCGATGTCACCTGGTACCGCTGTAACTTATATGGATATTCCGGTGGCTGTGGACCTGGCGCCTCTGACGACCGATCCGGACGGTTCGCCGGTGGATTATGTGTTCACCAATGTGGTCAACGGTTCGGTGATACTTTCCGGTGACGGCCGCACAGCTTATTTCAAACCCCAGGCTGGTTATACGGGCCCGGCCGGATTCGACGTGATTCCTGACGACGGCGCCGCCAGGGGAATCGCCGTCACGGTGACCGTGAACGTGTCTTCCGCGGCCCTGACAGGAATCCAGTTCAGGACCGCCGATGCGGTCAGGTTGATGTCACCGGGTGCAGCGGCAACCGTTGTACTATCCGGAAGGTTCTCGGACGGTGGGATCGTGGCGCTGCCTCCGGGCTATGCAAGCTGGCAGAGTTCGGATTCGGCGGTGGCGGTTGTAGACGGGACAGGCAACCTCTGGGCCAGGGCGGAAGGCAGCGCGGTGATCACCGTGCATAAGGAAGGAACGACTCTGTATGCGGCAGCCGCCGTCGTGGTCGGTGAAGAGGCCGGGTACGATTCATACTCGGTTTACCCCGGCAGTTACCTGCTCGAAGAAGGGGGTGAAAGACAGATACTCTTCCGTGCGATAGACTCGGAGGGGGCGGCTCATGATCTTTCAATCTCCTCTTCAGGCACAACCTATGTGAGCCGGGACGAAAGCGTCGCCACGGTGGGTTCCGACGGCCTTATCAGCGCTGCAGGCTCCGCCGGGGGCAGGACCACTGTGCTCGTGATAAACGGTGCAATCCGCCATGAAATCGCGGTCAGCATCGGTGCGGTTGCGGAGAGCGGCAGCGCGGTGGATGAAACAGGGGCGGTGGTTACTTCTGCTGAAAACGTCAAGGTGTATGTGCCGCCCGATACCCTGGCTGGGCAGACCGTCACCGTCACCGGTTTAGACGAAGCAGCTCTTCCCTACGAGATTCCAGGCGGGTTCAGCTTTGTACATGCCTTGGACCTGGCTTTCGGGAACCTGATTCTGGACCATGCTCTGGGCCTGGCTGTGCCGGCGGCTGGAAAGGCGGAGGGTGACAGTTTGTTTGTCTTCCGCCAGGGGTGGTTCGTCGGTGGGGAAGGCCGGAGCGTCCAGAGCTGGGAGTTGGTTGACCGCGCTGTTGTGGGCGCGGACGGTGTGTCCCGGACCACTTCCCCCCCTTACAGTGGCAGCATTACCGAGGGCGTGTACGTGTTCGCCGATGCGGATTATGCGATTCTCCGGGTGGACTCGATCTACCGGGATTCGGTGATCGAAGTGGTTTCCGGAAACCAGCCTTACTTTGTCCGGCCCCACTCGGTGTTCGACAACCTGTTCCCGCTGCCGATGGATACAACCAATGTACGCTTGTGGCGTGTGGCGCTGGACGGGCGGGCGGTATACGGGGATGCGCCCATTTCAGGTCTTACGCCCGGAAAACTGGTGCCCATATACATCGAAGTTGAAGAGCCTGCCGTCGACGACAAGCGCCCCTTCATCACCAATGCTTTGCTGGCTATGGAGGGGGGCATTCCGACGGTTAGGGTGATCGGCGCAAACCTGGGGACCGACTCCAATCTTCTCAGGGTCATGTTCTATACCGAGGGGAATCCGGGGCGAAAGTACCCGGCAAACGTGACGGACTTTTCTGAGGACGCCTTCAGCGTGGCCGTGCCGGCTGCACTGCCCCTTGGAAATCTTGCCTTCACGGTTGAGGCCCTGGTAACCCGCTACGAGTTCAGGCCCGGGGCGGACCCCAGGGAGGTCTCCGATTGGGCGTCGAGCTGGGCCGTGACTCCGGACTACGAAGTTCCCTACCTGGTCTGGGTCGCCAACATCCACTCCGATACGGTTTCGGTCATTGATCCCATGGCTGAGGGAGGGCCCAGGGTGATCAAGGAGATCCCTGTGGGTAAAGGACCCTCGGACGTGGTGGTGAGCATCGACGGCCTGAGGGTGTTTGTCTCCAACAGCGGCGAGGGGACCATTTCGGTGATAGATACTATTTCACTTACCGAAATCGACATCTACCCGGACGCTCTGGGTGAGCCCGACTCCTTCGGCATGAACCGGATAGCACTCGGTACGGGTAGATCTCAGCCATGGTTCATGGCTCTGGACCCGGACACCGGAATACTCTACATTTCCGACCGCGCGGGCCCTTATGTTTACACGGTCGAGACCGCCGGGGACAGGTTCGCATTCACGGGCAGCATGAACGTGGCTGCCGGAACCGGCATGCGCCTGAATGGTCTCACGGGGATTGCAGTAACCGAGCCGGGTGAAACCTCCGGCGTCCGCTATCTTGCAGTTGCCACCCCGGGGGTGAACGATCACTGGTACGGGGGGGATTTCGGCTTCGACCCGAAAAGCCCCGGTTATTTATTCTACGGACCCCTTATAGGAGGCTGGGTTGAAGACTTCAGGCATCTCGAAGCCGGTTACAAACCCTACGGTGTCACTGCGGGCAAGGAACCGACCCAGGTGGCGGTTGCCGTCCGGGGCCACGACGGTGACGGAATGGTGGTCTACAACCTGTTGACCGACAGCCGGAGCCACAATGTAGAGATGGATTTCGAACGGGCGAAGGAGATTCGCAGGAGCGTGAGTCGAGCGCAGGAGACACTGGAAACCTCGGTTACCCACGGCTTGATCAACACTTTCGTCCCGGTGTGGACCGTAGGCATCGAACTGGCGATAAACCGGAGCTGGAACGCTGAAAACTATTTCGACATCAACAACATCGAGTCGGGGGTGTTCACCAGCGATTACAAATATGCGTTCGTCGTCGGAAACTGCACATTCAACGGGGATACCGACTTTACGCGTGATCCATACCTGGGTCATGGAGGAAACATAGGTATCGTTCGTGACCCGCTTGACCCTGCCAGAGCCAAGCTTATAGGGGCAACCAGGGAGTTTCCCCGGTCATGGCCGGACGAGATTGCGATAGATCCGTTCAATGTCTACCTGATGGCCTCCTTCAAGGGGATCAACGAGGTGGTCTATTACAACATGGACGATCTTATCAAGGCGGCCGAGGCGATGCAGACAGAATATGCGTCGGCCGGAAAAAAGATCGACAAATCAGTCGATGCGTGGGTGGCGGAGAAAAACGACCCCAACATCAGTCTCGAAACGGCCCGCATTTCAGTGGGAGCCCGGCCTTCCGGAATAGCTTCAAGCCCGGAGGCGCCCACGGATTTCATTGCCGTTTCGGTGTCTTTTCTGGAGAACGGAAACGATCGGTTCGACTTCCCGATGGTGCGGTTGACATACATCGTCTCAGGGCTCCTTCCGGATAAGCCTCTTACCATTACGCTGTGGAAGAGCGATTCTCCGGCTCTCTCCTCGGCCGTGGTCAAGGAATCATTAAACACCTGGACTCTCAGGGACAAGAAATATCTGACCCCGGGAAGCCACACCGTGGACTTGCCTCTGATCGGAGGTCTGCCCGCCCGCCAGGAAACCTGGTACGTGATTCACCTCGATTCGGAGGACCATTTCGCCGAATACAAGGAGACGAACAACTACGCTCATTTCCAGATCCGGATGGCGATGCTGAGCGCTAAATTCGACTCGGATCCGCTTGATTTCGAATTCGGGCGCTACATCCGGAATGTGGAAATGAAAAACGAGTTCGAACTGCGTTTTAAACAGGAACTCCTGACCGGCAGCACAACAGTGATGGTTACGCTGGGGAACCGGGAGATCCCGCTCACAAAAGTCACTTCCACTCTTTACCGGTTCACCCTGGACATGGGGAGCGTTCCGGACAATACTCCCCTGACTTTCAAGGTGATGAACGGAGAGAAGGTCGCGGTTCAGGGCGCCTACGTGATCCGCACGTTTGAGATGCCCGACTGGGTGAATCCTCAGTTGCACGAGTCGAATCCGGACGAAATCAGGAAGGTGACCTGGAACGAGAAAATGAACGCCTACTGGGTGGAGGCGGTCAATTTCATCAAGAGCTGGGAGCAGCAGATTCCGGCAAGCGTGCTGCTTTTCGGGGGATTGAACAATGGATTTCACTGGGGTGCCCACCTGCACTTTGCTTTCAACCTGGAAAGCGAGGTGATCTATCAGGATGCCGGCCCCACAATC
>DSCZ01000167.1 GCA_011048855.1 Desulfobacteraceae bacterium
AGGTAACGTGCTGTTCCGGCGCCGAGTGGTGCGTGGCGACGCAGCCGCGGCTTTTCCATGGTGCGCGGCCGGCGTCCGGAAAACCTACAAAACTTCGTTTCTCGAGCACTGCTACCTGGAACCCGATGCCGGCGCCGGCTGGGTCGACTCCGACGGCACCCTGGTTATTGTCGCCTCTACGCAGAATCCTCACTACGATCATGCCGAAGTCGCGACCATCCTCGGGTTGGAGGACAGCCGTTTAAGAATCATACAGGCGGCGACCGGCGGTGGATTTGGATCCAAACTGGACCTCAACGTCCAGGGGTTCATCGGACTCGCGCTCTATTACCTCCAGAGACCGGTGCGTTATATATACAGCCGGGAAGAGTCCTTTATCGCAACCAGCAAGCGCCACGCTCTGATCATGGAAATGAAAACCGGGGCCGGAAAAGACGGCAGGCTGCGCGCAATGGAATGCCGAATTTTTTGCGACACAGGTGCCTATGGATCCTACGGTATCGCGGTGGCTTCCCGTGCCGCAGTTCACGCCTCTGGCCCATATGAGGTTGAACATGTCAACACCGAGGCGCTGTGCGTTTATACGAACAACCCGGTGGCTGGAGCTATGCGAGGTTTCGGAACGCCCCAGGTTGCCTTCGCTCACGAATCCCAGATGGATCTCCTGGCACAGGAATTAGGCATCGACCCGTTCGAAATAAGGCGCATCAATGCGCTGCGCGCCGGATCCGTAACCCCTACGGGGCAGAAGCTCGAAGCCAGTGTCGGAATAGCCGAGTGTCTCGACGCGGTAGAACAAAAATATGAAAACGCCCGTTCCTCGCTCCGGAATGCCGCCCCTTCGCCGTTCGTCCGCCGGGGTGTTGGGTTGGGAGCCATGTGGTACGGCATAGGCAATACCGGGATGCAGAACCCGTCCACGGCGCAGGTTGAAATAAGCCTGGACGGCCAGGTCACGTTGTTCACGGGGTGTGCTGACATCGGCCAGGGTTCTACAACCGTGCTTGGTCAAATTGCGGCCGGGACGCTTGGCCTTGCTTCCGAGGATATCCGGATGGTTGTCGCGGATACGAAATTTACCACCAATGCAGGGGCGACCTCGGCCAGCAGGCAGACCTACATTTCCGGAAACGCGGTCAAGGATGCCGCGTCCAAGCTGGCCGATGTGCTGCTGACCGAAGCTGTCGACGCGATGAAAATACCGAAGGATTCCCTCGCGCTGGACGGAGGATTCGTCGTAAGCAAGAACGATCCGGGCCGTCGGACACCTTTCTCGAAGTTGGCGGCTCGGGCCCATCGCAAGGGAATACCGCTTCGGTGGCAGGGCTATTTCGACCCGGTGACCTCCCCGCTGGACCCGGAAACAGGGAGCGGTTCGCCGTATGCGACCTATGCCTATGCATGTCATGTAGTCGAGGTTACGGTCGATGTCACCACGGGAGAAGTGATGGTGGATCGGGTGGCAGCGGCTCACGACGTAGGCAAAGCCATACACCCGGAAGGTGTTGTCGGCCAGATCTGCGGGGGGGTGGCAATGGGTGTGGGATTTGCGCTGATGGAGGAATTTATACCCGGTGTAACGGCCTCTATGAAGGATTATCATATCCCCACCACGAGCGACATGCCCGATGTGGTCCCGATCATCGTGGAATGCACCGAACCGACCGGGCCGTTCGGGGCCAAGGGCGTTGGAGAACCAGCGCTCATCCCGACCGCTCCTGCGGTGTTGAATGCCATTTCTCATGCACTGGGAACCAGGATATATCATCTTCCAGCCAACCTTGAACGGGTGCTGGAAGCCGCCCTGTCGAGCGGTCAATCTGAAAAAAGGAGATAGAAGAATGCCCAGAACAATCCTGACGAACATCGGAACGATTATCAGCGGTGACATAGCCGAACCGCTGCTCGATAAGGATACCATCTCGATCAAAGACGGCCTCATCGAACAAATTTCAACTTCCGCGGAGCTCAAACCAGAGGCGGGCGACACGGTGATCGACTGCTCCGGAACCACGGTCACACCGGGCCTTATCGACTCCCACTGCCATGTCATCCTGGGGGATTATACTTCCCGTCAAAAGCAGCTCGGCTTCATTGAAAGCGAACTGCACGGCGGGGTGACCACCATGATATCTGCGGGGGAAGTACACCTCAGTGGGCGCCCGAAGGACCCCGCAGGCACGAAGGCGCTCGCGATCCTCGCCGCCAAAGCCTGGGCGAATTTCAGGCCCGGCGGGGCCAAGGTGCTGGGCGGTGCGTTGATTCTTGAAAAAGGCCTTGAAAGAAAAGATTTCGAAGAAATGGCCCGTGAGGGGGTGCGCGTGGTTGGTGAAATCGGGCTCGGAAGCGTCAAAGAGCCGGAGGACGCGGCCCCGATGGTGGAGTGGGCCAGGGAGTTGGGCATGACGGTGATGATGCACACCGGGGGGACATCTATCCCGGGGAGCAGTACAGTCACCGCCGACCAGGTGATACGGACGAACCCTCATATCGCCTCGCATGTCAACGGAGGGCCGACGGCCGTTGCGCTTGAAGAAGTCAAAAGGCTTGTCGATGAGACGAAACTCGCTATCGAAATCGTTCACTGCGGGAACCCGAAGATGGCCGTCGAAGCCGCAAATCTCTGCGTAAAGGCAAAGGCTCTGGATCGTATGATCATAGGCAATGACGCCCCCTCCGGAACCGGGGTGGTCCCCCTGGGTGTCCTGCGGGTAATTAACCACCTCGCCGGCCTGACCGACGTCAAAGGCGTAGAAGCCGTTTGCATGGCTACAGGCAACACGGCACGCATTTACCGGCTGAATCGAGGGCTTGTTGCCGAAGGGAAGGAAGCGGACCTGGTTATCATGGACGCACCGATGGGTTCGGTGGGAGAGGATGCAGTCTCTGCAATCGAGGCCGGTGATGTTCCGGGAGTGGCGATGATTCTTGTGGACGGGGAAATCGTCGTCTCGAAAAGCAGAAACACCCCGCCACCGAAGCGGAAACCCACGGTTTCCCAATATGGTGGTGGAGAGGTCACAGCATAATGATCACCGCCCTATCAATTATATGCCATCTATTCCAGGGTAATTGCCAATGATAGTTGATCTGGAAAAATGCATTGGTTGCGGTTACTGCGTCAGAGACTGTCCTGTTGGAGCAGTACGGCTGGTCGAAAAGAAAGCCGTAATACAGGAAAATTGCACAGAATGCGGAGCCTGTATCAAGGTTTGCGAGCAGGGTGCGCTCAAAAAAGATCCGGTACCCGCGCCTGGAGCCGTGATCTGCGATGCCTGCCCGATAGCCTGCAATGTGAAGGATGGATTCCCGGGCGCCTGCCACCGCTACCGGAATGAAGCAGGGCGCCTTGTGCGCGTGACACCCCTCCACTCCTTTGAAAACGTCGAAAACATCGTCGGGCCTGAACCTTCGGAAGTCATACGAACACCGATTGTAACCGGCATCGGTGCCGGCACCACCTACCCGGACTGCAAGCACGCGCCGGTGATCGTAGAAGGCAGCCGCAGCAATGTGGATGTCGTCACCGTGGTGACCGAAGCGCCTCTCAGCTACAGCTCGATCCTCGTCAAGATCGACACCGACGTGCCGGTGGGAGAGGAAGGAGCTGATGTGCTCGCTGGAAAGCGGAAGGTGGGCATCGTTATAACAGAACAATACGGCTCCAAAATGCTCTCGATCGGCGGGGTGAACCTTCTCACCGGAAAAGACGGCATCGTGGTAGCCCGTACCATAGCCGATATCGCAAATAGAAAGCCGGTCAAGCTTGCGGTCAGAGAAGGAAGCAGGCTGGAGCTCCAGGTGGGTGAAACGCCGGTTATCAACGGAGACCGTCCTGCAAGCATGCGAGTGGGCTGCGGAAGTGCCACATTGGGACTGTTCGCCCCCCACTGCCGGGAGGCGGCCGATGAAGTTATCATCCTTGACAGCCATTTGACCAGCTTGATGAGCGAGCATGCGGCCGGCCGTTTCGTCGGTGCGGAACCTTCGGGGGTGAAGCTTGCATTCCGAATGAGCACCCCCGGGCGTTATTTTGGAGATCATGGCAGCGGATGGGGCGGAACTTCAATAACCGACCCCCTTGATTTAATCTCCAGCGTAGACATGACGGCGGCACGGCCGGGTATGACGATCTTTGTGACCGAGACCACCGGCCGGAACGGCTTACTTTACCGGGTGAACGACAGCGGTGGACTGAGCGAAATCCCGCTCACCCATAAATGCCGACAACTCCTGGAGGCGATCCGCGCCGCCTGCGAACCTTCGAGGGTTTCAGCCGTTTACATGGGCGGCACGGGAGGCAGCGCACGGGCGGGTGTAACGCTTTACCCGATAAAACTCACCCAAGCAGTGCACGGTTCCAGGGCCGTTTTAACGGTGGGCGGAAGCCCGGTGTATGTGCTTCCCGGCGGCGGTATTAATTTCATGGTGGACGTCGAGCGTGTAAAAACAGGGTCGTTTTACTGGACACCCACCCCGGCGACCATCTGCCCCGTAGAATATACGATGACCAAAAAGGAGTATGAAGAAATGGGCGGCCATATCGAAGCGTTGAAACCTTTTCGACCCCCCGGAGGCGTTGCACCCGAGTGAACCGGGAGCAGACGATTCATGCGCTCGATTCCGGGGCCGTGATGGCTGAATGCGGTCCAATGAGGCTTGTTATCTCGTCGTTCGTCGGAAAGGTGCCCCAGAGAGAGATGAACATTCGTGCGGCCAAGGAATCATTCAGTTTCCTGGCACGCGTGTCCGCCGTAAAAGACAGACTGCAGCATCCCCTCAAATCGGTACCGGACGACCTCAGCGAGCCAATAGCACGTGAGATGGTTCGTAGCGCCTGCATGATCGGGGATCCACAACTAACACCGATGGCTGCGGTCGCCGGGAGCCTTGCGGCTGCAACCGCAGACTTCCTGTTCGACCGGGGAATGACCCGCGTGATCGTAAACAACGGCGGTGATATTGCGGTGCGCCTGGCAGGCGGGCAAAAAGTCAGGGTGGGTGTCAGGGACGATGTCACCCGGAATTCATGGTCTCGCGTGATCGCGCTTGACGCCGGCCGCACTTCATGGGGCGTCGCCACAAGCGGACTTGGTGGAAGAAGCTTTACGTCGGGAATAGCATCTGCAGCCACCGTGATCGCTGCAACGGCATCGGTCGCCGACGCCGCCGCAACG
>DSCZ01000264.1 GCA_011048855.1 Desulfobacteraceae bacterium
ATTATACACAATCTGTATTTATTATATATTTAATATATTTCATCCTATTAGCTGAAATTCAATTTTTGTGCCTTGTTTTTCCCAAGTTTTCCTGGCTTCCTTCTGAAATCCTTTTAAATTATCAATAATTCTAGCAAAACAAATTGTTGGACCCAACGGCTTCATATCATCATACCACACGCAAATTGTTTGCCTCACATTCCAAAATCCTATGTCACCGGCTTGAGGAAGTTGGAAATTCTCCTTTTCCTCTATGAAAAATGGAGCCTGAAAAAAAACCTCATTATCACATATTTTTGCATGATTTAATTTCCCTTGTAGAGGACAGTGTTTTTTAATAACTTTACATACATTAGGTGCTTCTTCCTCCAAAAGCCTAGCTCGAACAATTTCATTGCCAATAGTGATTTTCAACTGGTCCATTATCCAACCTCCTTTTTTAACGCTGCAGAAGGATCCTCCCCTGGGCCGGGGTACTTTTACGTAAAGGTCAAGATAAACGATTCGCTTTCCGGCGGCTACTCTTTTATTCCCGAGAGCACCTGCAGGATATAAACCGCATCAACGAGGCCGGGTTTGTCCCCCCACAACACCGATCCGGAATCCCCGATGGTGAAACTGCCTGTGCTAGTTTCCATCCGGTATTTCCGGATGGAAACTATCTCAACATGCCTACAAGGAAAGCCCGGCTGAAAGGAAAATTTGCCTTGACTGCAGATGGTTTTTTATATAAAATCTAGTTTGAAATATAGAACTCACGATCCAAAAACAAGACCGCCTCCAGTGCGATCATGTCGCCATAACAAAGGAACGCTTAAATGGCCCACAAAACCAAAAAAGTCTACACGGTTCCCGCCATTTCGAGGGCGCTTGATGTGCTGGAATTTCTTGGGACCAACCCATGCGTCTCTTTCACTGAAATCCATTCGAGCCTAGGGGTTCCGAAGAGCAGCATCTACCAGCTGCTGAGCACGCTCGAATCAAGAGGGTACGTGCGACGCAGCGGAGATGGAAACCGCTACGAGTTGGGACTGCGTCTTTTCGAACTCGGGAACCTTTCGGTTTCCAGGCTCAATGTTCGCAGCGAATCCCTTCCCGTCCTTCGCGAGCTTGCCGCGGCCACGAACCAGACGGTGCATATCGGGATACTGGACGGTGCTGAAGGCGTTTATCTTGCGAAAGTGGAGAGTTCCCGACCCATCCGTATTCATTCCTGGGAAGGAAAACGCATTCCTCTGCACAGCAGTTCCATGGGTAAGGTCCTTCTGGGGTGGAAGCCCGACGATCAAACTTCTGATATCCTGGCGGATATTGATCTCCCGAAAAACACCGAAAAAACAATAACTGACCGGGACCTTCTGATGGCTCATCTGCGCACGGTGCGCCAAAAAGGATGGGCGCTGGACGACCAGGAAAACGAGCCCGACGTGCGATGTCTGGGGGCCCCGGTTTTTGATATCGAAGGCAGCGTGATCGCAGCCGTGAGCCTATCCGGTTCGGTGACACAAATGAACGACGAGGCATTACCTGGACTGCTCGATTCTCTACTGGATGGTGCAAAAAAGATATCCGAACGTCTGGGAAACAAGCCCGTGAACCAATCCGGGCGGAAATGGGGGCGCGCAGATCGCTAATCCATAAATTGGACGGCAGGAGGTACATGTGACGGGAAAATTCTTTGAAAATTGGGTGGTTGGAGAAACCCTGGAAACACCAGGCCGCACCGTCACCGAAACGGATGTTGTGATGTTTGCAGCCATGACCGGGGATTACAATGAACTGCACACCAATGAAGTTTTAATGAGAGAAAGCAAATTCGGACAAAGAATCGCTCATGGCCTACTCCTTTTGTCCATATCGCACGGCCTTCTGTTCCGTACCGGATTCCTGGAAAATACAATCCTGGCATTCCTGGGCATCGGCTCATGGACCTTCCACCATCCTGTTTTTATCGGAGACACGGTCAGGGTTCGGTTCAGGGTCGAAGACAAGCGCCGCAGCAAATCAAAGCCCGACAGGGGGATCGTCAATCTTGCCCTGGAGGTTTTGAACCAAGGCGGAACCGTGGTTCAATCCGGCACGAAAACGCTTCTGGTGCGGTGTGAGGCGCAAGGATAGGCAGGCAATTCGAGCCAGGGGCCCGACAAAGCCGGCTTCCACATTGCAGAAATTTTTGGCCGGCATATTAGAAGCACCTGTTTTGCATGCAGAGACACCTTCGATATCATTCAGAGGCGGGAGGAAAAAGAGTTGGAACAAAGATACGTAATGGGCAATGAAGCGATCACCCGCGGTGCCGTTGAAGCCGGTGTGAAAGTTGCGGCTGGTTACCCCGGCACTCCGGCTACTGAAATCCTGGATCGCTATGTAGATTATCCGGACGTTCATGCCCAGTGGGCCAGCAACGAAAAAGTCGCATTGGAAGTGGCGTTGGGCGCCAGTTTGGCGGGCGTCCGGGCCATGGCGGTGATGAAGCACAATGGGACCAACGTGTGTACGGATATTCTCATGCACCTTAATTTTACAGGCGTGTCGGGCGGCCTTGTCCTTATTTCTGCTGATGATCCCGGAGGGCTCAGTTCGCAAAACGAGGAAGACAGCCGCATTCTTGTGCACACCTACGCCAACCTTCCGGTATTCGATCCTTCGAGCGCACTCGAGGCGAAAGCCATGGTCAAGGAAGCGTACATTCTTTCGGAAAGCACCCGGATGTGCGTGGCGTTGAGACCTGTTATGCGCGTATGCCACAGCCGGGCTATCATACCCTTCGAAAATTACAATCCGGCGGATGCCCCCTCCGCCCGTTGGACCGATGACCGGGAGCGCTACATCATGAGCGCTGTAGAAATCCGAGAGCTGGGCGGCATCAAGCGACCCCAGGCGCGCCACCGCTGGCTGAACGCGAAATATCGCGAAATCCAGGCGCTTTTCGAAGACAGCCCGTTCAATTCCATCGAAGACGGTGAGGGAGACGTCGCCCTGGTGGGTTGCGGCATCGGCTACAGCTATGTGAAGGAGGCGCAGGCCATAATCGGAAGCCGTCTTCCCGTGTTCAAACTCTGCACCCTTCCTATTCCAATCGATCGGACGCTTCAGTTCCTGAAAGGAAAGAAACGCGTGGTGGTCTTCGAGGAATTGGAGCCGGTGGTGGAAAACCTCATCAAGGGATTGTGCCAGGAACATCGTATCGATGTGGACATTCTCGGAAGATCCGGTTTTTTTCCTTCCGATGGAGAGCTGACCGTTTCCACCGTGATCGATGCCGTAAAAAAGGCTGCACCTTCTCTTGAAAACCATCGTCTGCCCGAGGTGAGGCGATTGTCAATCGATATCCCTGTACGCACGCGCACCCAGTGCGTTGGATGCGCTCACAGGGCTCTCCTGTATAACGTCAAACGGGTTGCGCGCAAACGGAAAGGAATCGTTTTCGGCGATATCGGATGTCACGACGCCGGTGCCTTCAAGCCTCTCGAACTTCAATCCACGATTTATTGTATGGGCTCTTCGGTGCCAATGGCCACGGGGGCGTTTTTCGCAGGAGAAGGAAGGCCGGTTTTTTCCATCATCGGCGATTCAACGTTTTTCATCTTGGGATCAATGGATTCATCAACGGGACCTACCAGGGGGCGACCCAGGTTGTCATTCTGTGTGACAACGGCACCACTGCGATGACCGGATTTCAGCCTCACCCCGGAAGCGGTGTTAATTTTTATGGTGAAATCTCCTCCCATGTAGATCTTTTAAAATTGGGGGAATCGGTAGGTGCGACAGTTTTTACGGTCGATCCTTACGAATTGGATGCGACCTATGAAACGCTGCTGGAAGCTTCCAGGACCGATGGGTTGTCTCTGGTTGTCGCATCCAAGCCGTGTTTTCTCCGCGGCTCCCGTGAGGGGATCAAACTATTTGAACCATTGGATGGCGTCCGGGTCGAGCAGGACCGATGCAACGGCTGCATGGTGTGCATCAACGACTTCGGATGCCCCGCTCTTGTTTACGATGCGGCGGTTGGAAAAGTTCACATCGATGAAATAAGCTGCGTCAAATGCGGGTTGTGTATAAATGTCTGCAAACGAGGTGCCATTGTCTAAAATGAAAAAAGATATCATAATCGCGGGAGTAGGCGGGCAGGGGAACATCTTCGCCGGCGCCGTCATATGCAGTTACGCTATAGAAAAAGGATACAACGTAGCGGGTACCGAAACCATAGGTGCGGCCCAGCGTGGGGGATCGGTCGTCAGCCATATCCGCATCGCCGACGGACCGATTCATTCCCCTTTGATTCCGGCTGGAACCGCCGACGTTCTCGTGGGGATGGAATGCCTTGAGCTACTCAGAAATTTTCATATGCTCGGCCCCAACGGATGGTACCTTTTAAACCTCTATCGTGTTCCGACTGTCTACACAAATCTTGGGATCGACCGGTACCCCACAATGGAAGAAATCTTCGAATCCCTGAATCTTCATGACCTAAAAGGGGTGAGCATGCCTGCCACAGCCAAAGCGGTGGAATTGGGCTCCTCTCAGATCACCAACATGGTGTTGCTGGGGGTGCTCGTCCGGGAGGACGGATTCTTCGATCAAGCGAGGGTACGCGCACTGGTGGAGACGTCCTCCCCGGCACGATTCCGATCCAGCAACCTGGATGGCTTCGATGCAGGATACGATTTCCGCCCGGATGTTTCACAATCATTATCGTAATCCCTTATGACAACATTTCGACGAAAAACGACCTGAGAAAAGGATGAGATCATGTACCAATTGAACGACGAACAAAAAATGTTCAGGGAACAACTGCGACGGATGGTTGCAGAGAAAGTGGCGCCCCGAGCCGCTGAAATCGACAGGGCCGGCGAATTTCCTTGGGATCTCAAGGAGGTCTTTCAGGAAATGGGGCTGTTGGGATTGAGCGTTCCGGAAGAATACGGAGGCACGAGCCAGGGGCACATTTATTTAATCCTGGCTGTGGAGGAGATTGCGCGAGCATGCGTCAGCTCTTCTCTTATCGTACAGGTTCAGTCTCTTGGGTGGGAGCCGATTCTCATCGGCGGATCCGATGATCAAAAGCGCGTTTGGGGCCCCAGGGTGGCATCTGGAGAGGTGCTGACCGCCTACGGCCTGACCGAGCCCGGTGCGGGTTCGGACGCCGCCGCAATGCATACGAAGG
>DSCZ01000464.1 GCA_011048855.1 Desulfobacteraceae bacterium
GGAAAAGATTCCACGCTATTTGCCGGAAGGTGTCCAGAATTTCATTAAATTTTATCCTTGCCATCGAAAAATCCTCTCAGGCGTCTTAATTGTTCTTGTCGCAGCTCCCGTTTTCCCGCTTTTGCGCAACGGGACTTTGTGCTATGAGATTAGTCACGATGGAGTCCCTGTGCAACCTGAAAAGACTCCATTTCCGAACTTTGGAGAAAGATCTTGAAATGAAAGGACAAAAACAACTGCTTGACCTCCAGGGATCTGTCGACGTCAGCCCCCCGGCAGTGGAGCGCCGGTGGCTCGAAGCAGCGGGCAGGGATCGGAATTTTCTGTCGAAGATCACCGGGTTTTCGCGGCTGGACAAAGAATCGCTGGGTTTCGATCAACTGGGGCGAAGGCTGGCCGTGGATTTCCGGGTGCAGCGGCTGAAAATCCTGAATGACGGTGTGTGGGAGCCTCTCGACCACCCGGTTCTTGAAATGCTGACGCTGCTGTACTTGGGAAAAGTCGACGATGCCCACCCGATCGGAAAAGATATCGTGAGCTGCAGGGACCTTAAGGAATCCCATTTTTTCACCGGAATCCATGCCTTCGACCTGGCACCGCTTACCGAAAGATATGGAAGCGCCCCTGGAGACTTCGCGGAAGCAGCTGGACGGCTGGGGGGAAGCCCCCTTTCGATGGCCGATACGGCTTACAGGCTGATGCCGTTTCCAAGGTTGCCTCTGTATTACCTGCTCTGGTACGGGGATGATGAATTCGAGCCACGGATTTCGGTGTTGTTCGACCGCTCGATAGAGAAGGTTTTTCAAGCGGACGCCGTGTGGGCTCTGGTGAACATGACGAGCATGGAGCTGCTCAAGGCCGGCTGATCTTATATGAGGACTCCGCGGACCATTGTGTCGGGAATGGAATCCCGACCTACGATATCGGTGCATGTAGGCCGGGTTTCCATACCCGGCGTGCCGGCTGACAACGCATATAAGCGAGTTTAAGGCGATTTCGTGCGCCATGGGGCGACTTTGTACAGGAGCAAAAGGCCTGGAATCGCGATAAGCGTGCAGATTATAAAGTAAATCTCCCAGCTGGTTAATTTGACGAGAAATCCTGTGGGAGCGGATATGATGACCCTGGGCACCCCCATGAGGCTCGAAAGCAATGCATACTGCGTGGCGGTGAATTTCTTGTTGGTGATGCTTGCCATAAACGCCGCATAGGCGGCCGTTCCCATGCCTCCACTTATGTTTTCAAACGCGATTACACCGGAAAGAAGGGGTATGCTGGGGCCGACTCTCGCAAGGACGGCGAAAAAAGCGGTTGAGACGGCCTGGAGAATCCCGAATATCCAAAGGGACCGGTTTATCCCGAGTTTGAGCATAATCACGCCGCCGATGAAGCCGCCCCCGACGGTCGCCCAGAATCCGAATAATTTGACGACCGTTCCCACCTGACTTTTCGTAAATCCGATGTCCAGGTAAAAGGGGGTTGTCATCGCATAGGCCATGGTATCACCGATCTTGTAGAGAAAAATAAACGCGAGAATCAGGATCGCGCCGTCGCGCGACAGGAATTCAGTCAGGGGACCCAGCACCGCCTCTTTCATCGATGCCGGCATCCTTTCCGTAACCCGGGGCTCCCGTGCACAGAAAGTGGTGATCATCCCCGGGAGCATCCCTGCAGCCATTATTCCGTAAACGAAACGAAACGAAACGTAATCAGCCAGAATAAGTCCACCCCCGGAGGCTGCCAGCATGCCGAGCCGGTAGCCGTTGATGTAAAGCGACGAACCCAGGCCCAGTTCTTCATCCGTCAGATCCTCCCTCCGATATGCATCGACCACGATATCCTGGGAGGCACTGAAGAACGTGACTAGAAAGGCAACGAATGCAACGGCCCAGGGAGATGCCGCCGGTTTGCTCATGCCCAGTCCGGCGATGGAACACATGAGTGCGATCTGGGCAGTGAGCAGCCATCCTCGCCTTCGCCCGAGAAACGGAAGTGTGAACCGATCGAGGAACGGGGCCCAGAGGAATTTGACGGTATATGGAAGCCCGACCAGGGCCATCACGCCTATCACCGCCAGATCGACCCCTTCTTCTTTCATCCACGCCTGGAGCACCGTGATTGTCAGCAGGAGAGGCAACCCGCACGAAAAACCCATGATAAAGGCAACAAGCATTCTAAAGTTGAATATCGCCCGGAAAAAAGGGAATTTATCACTCAAATTCATACATTTCACCATGGCGGAGGAAGAGATCGGCAAAAGACGCTTGCTTTATTGTTTCGGACGCATTCAGCAGGTGTGATACCATAATTTCCGTTGATGCTGCAAACGGCGGCACAGTGGGAAAAATTCTTTGCTTGTGGGAATCCTGCTTGTTTTGATATGTTCGATACGTTTTGTGGTATCGGTTTTTAAATGATGAATTTGAAAGAATTAAAAGGAAAAAAATGAAAAAGCCAGGACGTAATGATCCGTGCCCTTGTGGCAGTGGGAAAAAATACAAGAACTGTTGCCTTCGCAAAGATGAAGAGACCGGGGTCGATTTCAAGAGGCTTTACCTTCAGAAATATCGAATACGGTTGAAAAATAAAGACGACATAGAGGGCATAACACAGGCCGGGCGGCTCGCAGTCGAAACCCTGGACCTTGTGGAAAGCCGGCTCAGGATAGGCCTTTCCACCGAGGAAATCAACACCATCGTTCATGAATTCACTATCGCTCGGGGTGCGGTTCCAGCCCCATTGAATTACCGCGGATTTCCGAAAAGTGTCTGTGTGTCGGTCAACGACGTGATATGCCACGGCATTCCGGGCCCCTACCGGCTGAAGGACGGGGACATCGTCAATGTGGATGTGACCCCGATATTGAACGGCTACTATGGCGACACCAGTAAAACTTTCTTCGTGGGGACACCAAGCAGGGATGCAGCAAAAATTGTCAGGGTCGCAGCCGAAAGCCTGGTAAGGGGCGTCTCCAAGGTAAAGCCGGGAAATACGCTGGGCGACATCGGTTATGCGATACAACATTACGCTGAAGGCGAAGCCTGTTCGGTAGTAAGAGAATTCGTGGGGCATGGCGTAGGCTTTGATTTTCACGAACCTCCCCAGGTTCTTCATTACGGCAGAAAAGGGGATGGGATAATCCTTGTACCCGGCATGGTTTTTACCATAGAACCCATGATCAACCTGGGAAAAAAAGACCTGCGGGTGCTCGAAGATGATTGGACCGTGGTTACGCAGGACGGTTCGCTCTCAGCCCAGTTCGAGCAGACGGTGCTGGTAACCGAAAACGGATGCAGTCTTCTCACGCCTTTCGATCCACTTGCCGGTTTGTAAGCCGGGATAAAGGAACTGAAGGAAAAAGATTTTGAATGGTTGCGGAGGATTTTCAGCGGGGAGAAGCTCCAACGCGGTGGCAGTGATGGAAACCGCTTGCTCCCTGGGCTTCGTCTCCTTCGGGGTCGCTCCCGCCTCAGTGCCTCCCTTTTATGATGAGCTGGTCCGCTGGCTCACCGAAGGGAAGCACGGCGATATGAAATGGTTTGAGAGAAACCTCCGGTTGCGCCGCGATCCGTCAGGGCTTCTCAAGGACTGCCGTGCTGTGGTTTGTCTTGCCTATCCCTACAGCAGGGAAAAGCCGTGCACCCCCGATGGATTCAGTGCCTCCCGTTACTCCGAACCACTCCTGGATGATTACCATGTAAGGTTAAGGAAGCTTGCGGGCGAGGTTGCGGGGGTGATAAGGCGACTGCACCCGGACAGCCGCTCGCGGGTATGCGTGGATTCGGCGCCGGTGATGGAACGAAGCCTGGCGGCGGCGGCCGGTGTAGGGTTCATCGGAAAGAACACGTCTCTGATTGTACCTGGAGTCGGGTCCTGTGTATACCTGGTTGAAATTCTTACCACCGCGCCTCTTGCGTCCACCCCGCCTCTTCCGGAATCAGCCGGGTCTTGCGGCGAATGCAACAGGTGCGTGGATGTGTGCCCAGCGGGAGCTTTAGAGGCGCCTTACCGCCTGGATGCGAGAAAATGCCTTTCCTATCTGACGATCGAACACAGGGCTCCCGTGAACGCGGAAACCGGCAGGATTATGGGCTCCTGCATCCTGGGCTGCGACAGGT
Organism: Desulfobacteraceae bacterium; assembly: GCA_011048855.1. Next base: position 4,119 of record DSCZ01000464.1, read on the forward strand.
GCCAGGAAGTCTGTCCGTTCAACGCAAACATGAATTCCGTGAACATATGCCTGCCGTCTTCGATTGATTTTTTAAATATGGATGATGCGGCCTTTAATGCCCGTTTCGGCCGCACCGCGCTTGCAAGGGCAGGTATGCGGAAGATCAAGGAAAACATCGAAGCCGTGAAAGCGTCGGCTACCCCCTGAGTTTTTTCACGGCCGAGGCGACCACATCTACGGCCCGGTCGATTTCACGGGTGGTGGTCATCCTGCCGACCGAGAATCGGATGGTACCAACGGCCCATTCCCTGGATATACCCATGGCCTGAAGCACATGGGAAATCTCCACCCTGTCCGAATGGCAGGCGGCTCCCGCCGAAGCGGCCACATCCAGCCCTATCTCCTCCAGAAGCCGGTTGGCCTCGATGCCAAGGAAAGATACGCTCGAGGTATTGGGAAGGCGACTGCTGCGGTGTCCGTTGAACCGGATATCGGGGATCCCAATCTCGATTCCTTTTTCAAGTCTGTCCCGCATCTCCCGCATATGGGCCTGGTTATGGTCGAGGTCGCGTTGGGCGATTTCACAGGCCTTTCCCAGGCCGACAATTTCGAGAACATTTTCGGTCCCTGCCCTGATTCCCCTCTCCTGGCCCGCCCCGTGAAACAATCTGTCCGCTTGAAGACCGCTCCGGATATACAAAGCCCCTACGCCTTTGGGGGCGTATAGCTTGTGTCCGGCAAGCGACAGAAGCGCCACCCCCATTTCATCCACCCGCGTTGGGATTTTACCCACCGACTGGGCGGCATCCGTGTGAAGCGGGATACCGTTATCAAAGGCCACGCGGGCGATTTCTGCGATCGGTTGGATGGTCCCGACTTCGTTGTTGGCGTGCATGATGGAGATCATGACCGTATCCGGCTGAAGGGCACCTTCCACATCCGAAGGATCGATCATCCCAACTTCATCCACCGGGATGTAACTGACCGAAAACCCGTGCCCTTCCATGAACCGGCAGGCTTCCATCACCGCCGGATGCTCGA
>DSCZ01000488.1 GCA_011048855.1 Desulfobacteraceae bacterium
CGACAACGACAACGATGGACACAGTTAAATACGCTGCGCTGACAACGACAACGTGTCGGGTATGAAAACCCGACCTACGGGCTGCATGTAAGATCAGGCTTCTCAGCGGTGAACCCTCGAATTCGAGGGCACCTGTGTTTCAGCACAGGTGTAGATGGGGATGTTCGTTCGGGAAAATCAACATGTTTGTTTTCCCGGGCGTATATCCTCATCGCCCTTCACCGGTGAGTATCCGCTTCCTGCTGTTCCTGCTGTTCTTGGCGCCTTGGCGGCTCTGCGCGATGCAAAATCTTTTCGAGCCTTGAACCGGGCGAGCGGATATCGCGGATACAATCCGCTCCCACAGAACATTAGGGATTAGCTTTTAGCCATTAGCTGGCGGAAAAAAGCGCTGCATGAAAAACAGCCGATTACGACAACGATTACGACAACGACAACGATGGACACAGACAACGTGTCGGGTATGGAAACCCGACCTACGGGCTATCTGAAAAACAGCCGATTACGACAACGACAACGATGGACACAGTTAAATACGCTGCGTTGACAACGATGTATCTCAAAAGGAATAAAGGGAGGGTAAACTCCTGCAGTACATCCCCGCGTGCGTTCACCATTGCTTTTACTTTAATCCGCGGATTTCGATGAATTCGATGCACCTTTTGATGCAGTTTCGTCCTGGATGAATTCGATTTTCCCCTCGCCGGGGGCAAGAGAGGGATCGGCCTGAAGTAAAATCTCCACACCGTAACGCGATTCCAGGCGGGCCAGTTCCTTTCTTTTCCTGTTTTGAAGATAAGTGGCCACAGTCATCGGAAGCGATCCTTTCACCTGCACGACACCAGCCCGGGAGGCCCCTCCCCATATCCGCCGCAAAAGAGACAGTGAAGCAGCCTCAACTGAAGGCACCAGGCCCCGCCCCTGGCACTGCCCGCAAACCTGGTAGCTGATCGACTCGATGGAAGGCCGCAGCCTCTGCCTGGAAAGCTCGAGGAGGCCAAACTTGGATATTCCGGACATGTCGATCTTGGCGCGGTCCTCCTTGGTCGACTCACGCAGCAGTTTCTCGATTTCTCGGTTGTGTGAACGATCCTTCATATCGATGAAATCGATCACCACCAGGCCTCCAACGTCCCGCAGGCGCAGCTGCCTGGCGATTTCCGCCGCCGCTTCCTTGTTGGTGTTGAAGGCCGTGGCTTCAATATCCCTGCCGCTCCTTCCCCTCCCTGAATTCACATCTATGGCAATCAGGGCCTCGGTCGGATCGATCACTATGGATCCACCCGATTTTAACTCGACACGATTACAGTAAATAGTCTCCAGCTGCTCCTCGACGCCGAAATGATCGAAAATCGGGCTCTTATCCTTGTAAAGCTTTACCCTCCGCTGGTGCCATGGAGAAATGACCCTGATGTGCTCCTTGATCTTGGCGAAAGTTTCTTTATCGTCGACGATGATCTCTTTTATTTCGCGCGTGAGGTAGTCCCTGAGAGTCCTCAGACACAAATCCTGCTCCTTGTGCACAAGGGACAGTTTCGGGGCCTTTTTTACGTCTTTCTTGATCCCCTTCCACATTCGCAGCAGCCTGTTGAGGTCGCGGGACAGCTCCCGTTTGTTCTGCTTGGCTGCGGCGGTCCTTACGATGCAACCGACACCTTCCGGCAATGCAAACTGGCTGATTATCTCCTTGAGCCGCGACCGCTCCGCCTCCTGCTCGATCTTTTTGGAGATGCCGCCTCCCGGCCGGCCCGGTGTCAACACCACATAACGGCTCGCAAGAGATAGATACGTAGTCAACTGGGCACCTTTTGAGCCCGGCATTTCCTTCGTAACCTGGACGAGCAGTTCCTGGCCCTTTTTCAAAACTTTGTTTATCGGAGGAAGTCCCTGGTCTTCTTTGACGGTGAAGCCTTCAAGGTAATATTCCGGATGTACATCGGAAAGAGAGAGAAACCCGCTTTTCTCCGCCCCGTAATTTACAAAACATGCCTGAAGGCTGGGTTCGATTCTTTCGACAACTGCTTTGTATATATTTCCAGTAATTTGTTCGGCCGCGGTGGTTTCGATGTAAAATCCGTGCAAAACCCCGTCTCCGATGATAGCCACCCGGTATTCTTCCATTTCCATCGCATTGATAAGCATCTTTATAGACATGATAATTCTCGCATTCTTAAAAGGATAGTCCGTGCCGTATGACGCCGACGGCTTTCAGGCATCTGCCTCGGTTCGTAGGTTCCGGGCCTTCCGGAAACGTTCAAAATGCCGCTGAGCCTGGAACATGAAAGTACGCAGCGCCCCTTCACGGCCGGGTTGAAAACTCGAGTCGTAAGGAGCGTCCAGGTACGGAACCCCGAGCCGCTGCATAAGGGGTTTCACGATCGATGAGGTAATGGCCCCCGGCATGCATGTAAACGGGTATATATTCACTATACCGTTATAGCCCTCTTCCACGTAGGACATTGCAGCCGCTATGCTCAGGCTCGCTTCGGTTCCGATCCGAAAATCGTAAAGATCGTACTTTCTGATGATTCGATCCAGTTCCCCGACTCGATGGTCATCGGCGATGTCTATGATTCTACGCGCACGCCTGTATACCACGGATTGCACGCGCTGCTGGTAAAACAGCTCCAATTTATACCCGATCAATTTCTTGACGTCTCCCGGCAGCTTTGATGTTTCAAGCGTCTTGAGGCTCGCCGCAAGCTTGTTTTCGAGCTCCAGTATTCTTTCGTAGGTGGTGAAGTTCACCCATTCGGCAATCGAGGCATTTACCGCTTCGCCTCCGAATCTTTCCAGGTTGCGGATCGTATCCTGGTTGGAAAGCACATGAGTCCTGAGGTAGATTTCACCGACCACGCCGATCCGGGGCTTCCTCCGGATATCAGGGTTCACCAGCGCGGCGCCTTTCCTGAGTACTTCATCAAAATCGTCGAGGATAGGGGAAAACTTTCCACCATCTCCGTGCTGCTCGAAGGAGGCCGCCAGAGTTTTGGTGGCGTCCTCGATAAGCCGGTCCGCCGACCCCGGCTCTCTTTCATAAGGTCTCACGCGCCAGAGAAGCCGATCGAGAACATCGGCCAGAATCACCGAAAGATAGGCGGCACGCCTCAAAACACCGATTTTCGAGGAATCCACAAGTCCGTCAAGCGAATAGCCGTCGCGGGTGCTCAACGCCCCGATCCTAACCGAGGCGAATTCGGGCATCGAATCGAGCACAATCTTCTGGAATTTATTGTACATCCCGAAACGGCAGGGCCCATCAGCCTCAGGCATGAAATAAACATATTTACCAGGGTCGAAGTTGGGCCCGAGCCGCCGCTGCTCATTTTCCAGAAAAAACAGGACGTCGCCCAGGGTCACCTGGCAGGGGTAGCATTCTTTCCCTGAGGTGTGGGCCATTCCCATCTCCAGCCCCTGGTAGGTGGGCATCACCACCGCGTCTATGTCAAAACTCCGAAAGACGCCGGCTAGCAGATTGCACCCTATTCTATTCATCTCGGGTATCAGCAGGGTTTTATGGCGGAAATCGAAGCGGCCGACATTTCTGCTCAGTGAGCTGAAATCCACGACATTGCTTCGAAGGCATTGATCGGGTGAGAGGTCGCGAATGGAATTCATTCCAGGGGTTTCAGTTTGCAAATCGAGGCTCCTGTTCCTGCTCCGGAACCGCACCTGCACTGTTGTAAACGACGTTCTTGAATGCTTCAAGCCGCGTCATCACTCCTGCAACTCCGCTGTGCTCGTCCAGTTCCAGAATGAGATAGGGTTTTTCCCCCATGCAGTATTTATAAAAATGCTCCAGGAAAGAATCGGCGCCGCAGCCGAAATTAGTCAGGTGGAGGCCGTATATCCCGTTCGTTCCCCCTATCATTTTCGCGGTGCGGAGGATACGCGCACCCAGCCCCCAGTACATGGAAGGAAAATCACTTATATCGACGTTGGAACAATCCACAAAGTCCATAGGGATGGCGCTCAACCCAATCTTTGAAAGACTCCGGCCGAGCCTTAAATTCAATCTTTCATCGTAGAGATTGTAAGGCCTTCCGGTAACGATCACCCCGGGGGAGCCCGCATTCAGTTCCTCGAAAAATTTCCTGCCTGTTTTGATCAAATCATTGGTGAAGTCCGCCTCCCGCTCTTTTGCATAAAGTAAAGCCGATTCGATCGTGCGTTTGCCCACCCCGATTTTCCTTCCCGTCTGCTCCCAGAGCTCCTGAGCAAGCCGCCCTGTACCCTGATTCAGGTGAACAACCGGGTTCAACACCGAGGACATATCGATATCGAGCGCCGCGCGTGAAATATAGGAGTTTCCCTGAACCATCGGGCAAAAAAACCCGACCTCCCCGGGGTTCTTCACCTCTATCGAAATGATGCTCGGAAGAAACAGAAGTGAGGTTTTCCCGAGAAGCATTTTTACGTGACCGAGTGAGACCTTCACCGGGTAGCATGTCTCCGCCGTGACGGCCTCGATGCCGAGTTTTGAAATCAGGGGATTGGTGGGAGGTGTCAGTACCAGTCTGAAACCCAGCCTGTCGAAAAAATGAGCCCACAAAACACTGGTCTGGCAGCCATAAAGAGCACGCTGCATCCCGACCGTCGGCCTTCCGTCGACGGATGTCATCGGTTCATCTCCCAGTGTTTCAAAAACTCCTTCCATATGCTTCATCCACAACCGGTCGTAGATTTCGAAATAGTTCTCCTTCTTTTTGCCTCTGACCCGGCTAAGTTCATACCTGCCGCACTCCCCACCCCATATACTTTTGCGCCCATCAAAATCGTAGATTTTAAGTTTACAGCGGTTATGGCAGTTCGGATCCGCCGTGCATACCTTCTCGACAAACTGCATCCGGTCACGGACGGCGCCCGAAAGTCCCCTGAACAGGCTCTTTCCGCCTTCGTGAACCATCTGCTCCATGACCCCCAGCGCGGCCCCGAACGCACCCAGAACCTCTCTGTGAGGGGGAACCAGCAGCCCCCTTCCAAGCACCTGCTCGAAAGCGGACACAACGGCCTTGTTGAGAGAGGGGCCGCCCAGGAACATTACCCGGTTCCCTATGTGCCGCTTTCCAACCACCCGGTTGAGATAATTGTGCACGACCGCATAACACAGGCCCGCGAAGAGATCGAC
>DSCZ01000533.1 GCA_011048855.1 Desulfobacteraceae bacterium
AGGCGTATTCTGCAGTCTATTGTTCATTATGGAGAACGACTATGAATGGGTATCAGGCACCGGTTGTCACGAAGGCTTTCCGGCTGCTCGAGGTTATTTCCAGAAGGCAGGAAGGCGCAGGAATCAGCGAGATCGCCCGCATCCTCAATATAAGTAAAGGAACGGTGTACGGTATTGCAGCCGCTTTGGAAGATGCCGGGGCGTTGGTCAGGGATCCTGTCACCAAACGCTATTCGCTTGGTTTCTCTTTGGTGGAATTAGGCAGGAGGGCGAGAAAGGGCTTCGACCTTAACTCAGCGGCCAGGCCGCACATGCAAAAATTGATGGAGAGGTTCAATGCATCGGTGTTTCTCGGTGTGTTGAACGGGAACCATGTTACTATCATAGACGTCGTTGAATCCGAACATGAACTGAAAATCACTTCTCCCGTCGGATCAACTGTTTCTCTCCTGGCCGGTGCCGTCGGCAAGGTGTTCCTGTCGGCGATGGAAGACCGGAAGATAAGTGAGATACTTGTCGGAGAGCGCCTTTCGGCTTATACGGCGCATTCAATTATCGAGCCCGCCGAGTACCGGAAGGCGGTCGAAGCGGCCAGGATTTCGGGCTACGCCCTGGATGACGAGGAATACATCCTGGGCGTTCGGGCTGCGGCAGCTTTGATCGAGGGGCCTTTGCCGGTGCCGGCTGCGATATGGGTGGTGGGGTTTAAGACGGATCTCGCCGGTTCCACGATGGAAATACTGGGAGCGGCGGTCAAGGCGGCTGCTGGAGCGATTGCCGAGGATTTGAGGGCGAGGCGGGCGTAACCCTATTGTAAAATTTTTATGGACTGACATTCTTTTTAATTTAATGCTATAATAAATTTTAACTTAAAATCGTGTAGACTGATAACGTTGGAATTCTTTTTAAGAAGGAGATTTTTTCTAAGAGATAATGAGGAGATTAAATGGAGATAAATAATATTACATGTGTTGGTGCGGGGCTTATCGGTTCGGACTGGGCTGCGTTGTTCTCATCCAAGGGATACGAGGTAATAATCCAGGACAGGAGCGAGGAGTTGCTGGAGAAAGCTCTCGGTCGGATCAGATCGAACCTTGGATTTATGGAGAAGAACGATCTTCTTGGGGCTGGGAACGTGGAGGAATCGCTGGCGAAGATCAAAACCACGACTGATATACCGGAGGCGGTGGCAAAAGCTGATTATGTTCAGGAATCGGTTCCGGACAACTATGAAATCAAAAAAAAGGTGTTCAAGGAAATGGATGGGGCAGCGCCGAGGTCCACGATTCTCGCAAGCAGTGCATCGGGCCTGTTGATGACGGAAATTCAACCGGCCGTATCCGCCCCGGAGCGTTGCATACTGGTGCATCCCATGCTCCCGGCCCACTTGGTTCCGACTGTAGAAATCGCAGGCGGGAGACAGACCTCGCTGGAAACCGTGGCTTCCACACGGTCTTTCATGGAAAAGCTTGGAAAAACGCCCGTGGTTCTCAAAAAGGAAGTGTCAGGGTATATAGTCAACAGGCTTCAGGCGGCCTTGATACGTGAAGCGATCGACCTGGTGGATCAGGGCGTAGCAAGCCCTGAAGATATCGACACGGCCTTCTGTCAGGGAATTGGTTTAAGGAGCCCTATTACCGGGCCTTTTTTGCGGATGCACCTGGCCGGGGAAGGCATCGCGGATTTTCTTGCCAATTTCATGGAGTCCTATCGTTACCGCTGGGAGAGCATGGCCACCTGGACGACCGTTCCCCCGTCGGCGGTCAAGGCCGTTGTCGAAGGCACTGAGCAAATGGATCTAGTAAAGAGAAAATCACTTGCGGAAATCCGCAGCTGGCGTGACGAGATGCTGGTGAAACTGCTTCGTACGATGCAGGAAGGCCTGATGGAATAGGGGCTGGAGGCGCGCCGTGTCCCTGATTCGTCTCAGATATCAATTGCCCGGTACGCACTGAATGGCATGTGCCTTTCGATGATTTTCAGAAGCTCGTTTTTCAGGTTCTGCGCACAGGCCAGTGTGTTCAGATAGTCGGCTTTGAGTGCGGCCGCTTTTTCTGCAGCCCTCTCACATTCCTCGCGAAGTGCCGTGGCTCCCTTTTCGATGCCTCTTTCGTATTCCTCCAGCATCGGCGAGAGGACATTTCTGACCGCTGCAATGTATTCCTTTTTAAGGGCCCCCAGGCTTTCCAGCGCGCGTTCGTAGTCGGCTCTCAGGTTGCGGGCGCCTTTCTGTTCTGCGAGACGGTACTGATCCTGCAGTTCCTGGATAAGTTCCCTGACAGCAAGGATCCTGTCGATTCTGAAAGCGTTGCTGCCGGCAAAAACAAAGCCTTTATCCAGCAACCCCCTCCTGGCATTGTCCAGAGCCATGGAGATGCAGTAAGGGGCGGTTTTTATGTTACAGCTCTTCAGGCATTTCCATGAACATTTGACCGGTTTTCTTTCCCCGGAGGAAATCTCGGCGAGAAAACGGCTTTTGATGGCCCTCCCGGGAAGTCCCACTGGGCTTTTGATGATTTCTATATCTCCTTCCCTGCAGGCCACATAAGCTTTCTTGAACCGGATATCGGCATCGCATTCATGCGTGGCCACGAACCTGGTACCCATCTGAACGCCGCTTGCCCCCAGTTGGAAAAGTTTGTGAATGTCAGCGCCGGTATAGACGCCGCCGGCTCCGATTACGGGAATCGACCGACCGAGCCTGGTTTCGAAAGGTTTTATCACCGACACCACATCGGGCAGGATGGCTTCCAGCGCAAAGGCCGGGTCGTCGATTTGACTTTCTTTGAAACCCAGGTGTCCTCCGGCTTTGGGGCCCTCAACGACCACCCCGTCGGGGATGTCGCGGTATTTCTTCTCCCATGCTTTGAAAATGAGGCCGGCCGCCCTGGCCGAGCTCACGATCGGTACCAGCTTGACGCCGGCGGCCCGCAATTCGGACACTGGAATCCCGTTGATCGGAAGACCGGCTCCGAGGAATACGATGTCGATTTTTTCTTCTATGGCAACCTGGAGAAGTTCATGGAAATCATTAACGGCCACCATGATGTTTACCCCGAGAATACCGGAGGTTTTGGCCCTTGCCTTTCGAATCTCCCTTCTCAGTGCAATGCTGTTGCCGTCTTTGTGACAAGCGGAGTAATCTGCATCGAGCATCCCGATCGCATTGGCGGCGATGACGCCGATTCCCCCTGCATCGGCGACCGCGGATGCCAGGCCGGAAAGCGAAACCCCGACGCCCATGCCTCCCTGGATAATCGGAAGCCGGGGCGAGCAATCCCCGATTTTCATCCTGGGCATTTTGCCCCACAGGATTTTCGATAAATCAAACCTGGGCCATTCAATGCCGCCCGGATCAAGGGTAAAAAATTTCAATCTGGATATAAAATCAGGCTCCATTAAACCCGTCTCCTTTTAGGCTTAAGCCTATGATTTAATTGCTATTGTTGCGCCCGGAGACAGGCAATGGATTAAAAGGCGAGGCCCGAGTGCATTAATTTAATGAGGCCTTGTATATACCTTCCGGCTTTTGAAGTCAAAAAAAAGCGTGGATGTGTCGAATGAAAAATGAAGGGTTTTTCACGAAGACTTTTTCCATGGCGGCCTCGCGAGCAGTTTTCCCTTATTTCCGTCGTGGCAATGGACTCCTTTATGGAGATTGAGGTGCTTCCCGTCATCCATACCGGCCTGGAATGTTCTGCGGTCGATATGTGCACCGGCGTGCCTGATTGTTGACAGGCGCGGGAACCGCATCCTTGTGAATTGCTTAAGCGCGCGGTCTTCGGCCAGGATCAGGGCGCTGAGCGGCTTCTCGTTGCCCGGCCCCGGCCTGTATCGATTCTTACGTGCGGCGGCCTGCTCGTCCAGTTTGCCGTGGAAACCCTCCAGCACGCCCAGACGATAGGACCGCTTGTTTTTCAGAAAAGTGGTCTTTTTACGCTGGTGGGATTTCCAGAGTAGCTCCATCTGGTTCATCAGGAAATGATAGACATATTCCGCTATCCTTACGTTCTCGGCGGTTCCCAGCAGTTCGATGGTTCGGTGGGTTTCGCGGGCGATTGGATCGTACAGGTTTGAATAAACCACATCTACGAAAAAGTGCTCCTGCAGGATCAGGCAAATTCGGCGCTGGTAGTTTTCTATCCGCTTCCTTTTATGGTTTATGATCGAATAGATGAAGCCTGTTTCCCTGTTCTGTTCGATCCGCTCGATATTGTATTTTTCGATCAGTTCGTTGGCCTTCTGCATCGCGAGCAGGGCCTCGTTTTCGTTTGGGGAGCCGGCGAGGGATAGGAGCTTTCTCACTTTTTCGAGAATCCGGGTGTTTTCAAGGGAGATTCCGTCGGATTTGATTTCTTCGGTTATTACGGGAGTATCCCCGCTACCCTTCCGGAACGGGCCGGGCACGCCTATCATCGCGCATGCCTGTTGAAAGAAAGGGCCATGCGCATCGTCCACGCCAAAGCGATCGGTGACGATCTGGTGGGCCATCTCGTGTTTGAAGACGTTCAGTGTGACATCCCAGGAATGCTCCCGTATCAGGTTTCCTGAAATCCTTATGGTGCGTGAACCGGGGTCCCATGCGCCCCACTGCCGGACGGCGGAAGTGACCTCGATCATCGGCGTGCGGAGATTCACACCGTAGCGCCAGCAGATGTCTTCATGCGCCCGGCGGAGTTCATGGACCCAGGCCTCCTCGAATTGTACCTGTTGCTCGAATCGATTCATTGGCTTCCTTCGTCTCTGGTTTCAAAAAAAAGAAAAATTGTAGGAACGGGTCCTGTTTGTCAAGAATAATCCGGGAATAATCCACGAAGGTGAAGGTACACTTACGGAAAATCATCCGCGAATGTCACCAAAGGCCACAGATAATTTCTGAAGCTTCATGTGCATTCGTGGATGGATCATCCCAAAATCGTTTATCTTTTATTGCATTTTGAATAGACAAGCTCAAGTTTCACGGAAACCCCTCACGCCGCGATGCGCATCAGGGCCGCGGCGATAGAATTTATCAGGGATTTGTGTTGATGAGAGCAAATAGTACTAAAATCCTTGCTCATTACTGCCTCG
>DSCZ01000538.1 GCA_011048855.1 Desulfobacteraceae bacterium
TCCCATCCGGCATTTCCGGATGGGCACTGCTATGAAACGGCTGCGGTCCGGATTCCGGGCCGAGCCGGTGCCTGCACACGATTACACCATGCCTTTAAAAGCGAAGAATGCAAGGGAAAGCATCCCCGCCGAAACGAGTCCTATCGAGGTGTCCTGTAGCGGCCTGGGCACTCTCGCGAGTATGATCCGTTCTCTGATGGCCGCAAAAAGGATCAATGCCAACCCGAATCCTATGGCGTAGCTCAGTGAGGATGTAAGCGCTTCGATGAAGCTGTATTCCTCTTTCACATTTATCAAACATACGCCCATAACGGCGCAGTTGGTGGTTATCAGGGGAAGAAAAATCCCGAGGCCGGCATAGAGAGCGGGTACGGCCTTTCTTAAAAACATTTCGACGAATTGCACAAGGGATGCGATAACCAGGATAAAGGCCAACGTCCGGAGGTATTCGTAGCCGAAGGGCTTTAAAATGAAAGCATTCGTTATCCATGTGATCGCTCCCGCCATCACCAGTACAAACACCACTGCCATGGCCATCCCGGTGGCTGTCTCCATACGTTTCGAAACACCCAGAAAGGGACAATTTCCCAAATATTGCATCAAAAGAATATTGTTAACGAAAATACAACTTATAGCCAGCAATATAAGATCACTCATTGTCCTCTCCTTGGAGCCCGGGAAATCTTTTCAAATCTTTTTATTTTTTTCCGACCATGTTCATAATGCATAGCATCAGTCCAAGGCAAACAAAGGCCCCCGGCGCCTCTATCATGAAGGAAAACGGCTGAAATTCCGGGCCGAAGACAGGCAGCGCGACACCGGACACCGGCACGGTGAAGGTTCCGCTGCCGAAAATTTCCCTGACCGCCGCAAGTGCGGTCAGCGAAAGAGTGAAACCGATTCCTATGCCCAGTCCGTCCGCAAGGGAAGGAATCGGGCTGTGCTTGGCCGCGAAAGCCTCGGCGCGTCCGAGCACGATGCAATTGACAACGATCAACGGGATAAAAATACCCAGTTTAAGGAAAAGAGGGTAGGCAAAGGCCTGCATCACCAGCTCCACGATCGTCACGAACGTGGCTATCACCACGATGAAGCAGGCGATTCGTACTCTTTTAGGTATTACGGACCGCAGCAGTGAAATCAAAACGTTCGAGCACACCAGAACAAAAGTGGTGGCGATACCCATGCCGACGCCATTTTCAACGGTCTTGGTGACCGCGAGGATCGGACAGAGGCCGAGGACCAGCCGAAACGGCGGAATTTCGGCCCATAATCCTTTCGTGAATTCCTGTACCGTAGTTTTTGCCATAAACCGTTGACTCCTTTGGAATCTAGGATTTCAGCTCTGCTATAATATTATCCTTCAGCCGGATGTAAATATCGGCGATTTCCGAGACCGCCTGACAGACGCCACGGGACGTTATCGTTGCCCCGCTCAGGGCATCGATCGCGCCGCCGTCGGCCTTCACCTTGAAAGGCTCGGCCACCGGCTTGTCTTCAAACTGCCGTGAAAATGAAGGATCAGTCTTGGCGCGCGATCCGAGACCGGGAGTTTCACTGTGGGTCGTAACACCAACCCCCACAATACGGTCTGTTTCGACGTTTATTGCTGCTACGACTCCAATTTCTCCACCATAACCTCCAGCGTAAGTCTCGAGCGCCACCGTGTTGAGACTGCCGTCGAATTCTCCTGCAAAGAAAGTTCGCTCAACATCCCCGTCGAGCAATTTAAAACTGGCTTCTACCGGGTCATTGGAAGATCCCTGCATGATCTGGCGGATCGTCGGTCCTTTGACGAATACGAGTTGCTGAAATTCGATACGGTCCCTGGTAGCGCTGCGAACCGTTGCGAGCAGGCCTCCGGCGACCGCACTGAACACGACGATTGTCAGAAAGAGCTTCAACATCTCACGCATGCTTGATCCCCTTTCCCAGGGCTCTCGGCCGGATTTTATCAATGAGAGGATTTGCAACGTTCATCATCAATATCGCAAACACAGATCCGTCAACAAATCCTCCGATGTTTCGAATGAGGATCGTCAGAAACCCGGCACCGGCACCGTAGATGATCATGGGAACCAGGTTTACCGGCGATGACGAATCCTCGGGTGCAAGGAAGAATGCCGCTATCAGGCTGTATCCCGTCACAAGGTGAAGCAGGGGAGGGCCGTAGGTATCGGGGGCGGCTGCCTTGAAAATAAGTGCTGTCACGAACGCTCCAGCGAGGAACGACACGGGAATCTCCCACCTGACGATCCCTTTGGCTATCAGATATATCCCTCCCGCCAGAAGGCCGATGCCGAATGTTGAGCCGATTCCCCCCGCCTGTCTACCGAGCAGCATGTCGGTCAGCGCATATCCTTCAGCGCCCGCGGCTCCAAAGTTTTTCATCGCGGCAAGCGGCGTCAACATCGTGAATTCCATGTCGAAATAAACCAGTGCTTTGTCGAAATCCAGAATCCCCTTCCACGAAAGCATAAGCACCGCCATCGCCACTAAAACAGGGTTGAAGGGGTTGCACCCGGTTCCTCCATAGATTTCCTTTCCGATCACTATGGCGATGAACGTGCCGAGTACGACTATCCACCAGGGAGCGGTCGCCGGCAAAAGCATCGCCAGGAGCAGGCCGATAAGTGCGGCGCTTCCATTTGTGAGGGCAGGGGGGCGCCGTGAAAGCCGGTTCATGATCGTTTCCCATATCATGGCCGATGATACGCTCAAGGCCGTTACTCCAAGAGCAGGTGCACCGTATTGCAGGATTCCGAAGATAACTGCAGGGAGAGCAGCCAAAACAGCATTCCAGTTCCTGGCTCCTATGCTGCTGCCGTTGTGGAGAAAAGGGGCATGTTTTCCTACAAAGTATTTATCCTTGAACATCGGAATCCTCCGCGCGGGCTATCCGTTCGGCCTCGTGTTTGCCAAGCATAATGTAGTGGAAGACAGGTATTTTTGCGGGACAGACATAACTGCACAGCCCGCATTCTATGCATGCATCGAGATCATAAAGACCGGCGGCGTCTTCCCAGAGCCCATTTTCCAATACTCTGACAAGCATGTTGACCGGTATCCCCGCAGGGCAGGCTCTAACGCATTCACCGCAGTTTATGCAGTGAGAATCCGAGCTGAACGGGACTTCGGCCCTTTCCCGGATGAAAAGTGCCTCGGTATTTTTCAAAACCGGCGCATCTTCGCTGTGAATGCTTCTCCCGGTCATAGGGCCTCCCTGAACGATTAAATCACCCGGAGAAGTGTGAATGCCGGCGGCGGAAAAAACCTTCCCGACCGGTGTTCCTATTTTTGCGTTCACCAGGGCTGCGTCCCCGTTTTTGGTGACCACGGTCAGATGCTTGCGCACACCGGGGGTCCCGCTTTCGAATGCTTCGGCCATTGCAACCAGTGTTTCTGCATTTACGAAAGCCACTCCCAGCTCTTCGATTCTTCTACCGGCGGGAATTTCAAAATTGAAGGCTTTTTTCATGATCATTTCAGGAAGGGTAAACGGGTAAACCGGCTCCACGACTGTTACCTCGGCACGGGTGATGCGAGCCATGGCTTCCAGGTATGGCGGAACCGCCACGAATATTCTACAGCCCCGGAAGAGGGGCCGGAGTCTTTCCATCCCCGCCCTGAGTTCTTCTGTTCTGGCTGCGAGAATGAACTGGTTTGTGGTCACGAATGGTTCAGTATCGATTCCGTAGACGATAAATGCACGAATAGGCTTTTGAAGGGCCGAGATAAATGAAAAATCCGTATTTCCGGGGAGTGCATCCAGAAAGGGCATAATGGCGGATCCATCCGGCTCCTCTGCAGCTTTCCGGAACCCGGGGTCGAATTGCTCCTTTCGATCGACTTTTACGGCTATTTTCAGATAATTTTTTCCGGAATACCCGGTTTGCCCGGATACCTGTGAGACCACACCGGTTACGGGAGATACCGCCGATGCCTTTACGCCCTCCAGTTCGACTGCAATACGCTGGCCGGTCTTCAGCGCAGCACCCACCTGGAGGTTTTCAATCCCCCCGGTGACCGAAACACCGTTTCGATATATATGCAAAAACGCCGTCTCAGGTTCCGGGACACGGATCGGGATCTCTTTGTGTATATTTTCCAGCACCGGAAACCTGAGTCCGGTTATTGCCGGGCCGAAAAAGGATTTGATGAGCATGAACACCTCCTGACGCTGAACCTGGAACACTGATCAGAGGATTCTCAAATTTTTCAACCGGAGATATGACAGCCGGCGCATTTCACCGGCGCCTTGCCTGCATTTTCGTGGCAGCCGATGCATTGAAGATGCAATGCATCATGGCGTTTCATCAGGTCTTCGCCGTCAGGTTTATGGCAGCCGGTGCATGACAGGGGTTTGCCATCTCCCTCATTCCAGGTATGGTGGCAGCCGGTGCAGGTGATCCCAAAGTGATTTTCAGACACATGACGCTTGTGGTCGAAAAAAACCGTGCCGCCGGTGTTTTCCAGCATGATTCTGGCCGGTTCTTCGGGTGCGTTTTTCGGGAAACCTGCATAGCATACAATTCCAGCCAGAAAAAGCACCACCGTAATGATGTAAACGGTATGACCGCTCAGAAAGACCTTCATCACGGTGTTCCTTTTTTCAAATGAGAGCCCGGCTGCACCTTTCCAAATACAGAGCTTTATAGATTAAACATTCCACCTACCCGGCACATGGGGACGCAAAAAGACTTCCGGATTCGCGGAAGCCGCACCCCAGGTAAAACCCACAGCCAGGGTTTTAAATAAAATGGTGGAGGCATCATAAGGCTCAAGGCCTGGAAGGCGCATTTTCAATTTAAACCGACGAAGCCTGTTTACATCGCCTGAATCTGCCTCCTTGTATAAGAAACAGCGCCGAATTGTCAAGGAGCTTTTACCGCCCTGGAACTCCGATATAAGGGTCGAAAAAAATTGAATTTTTTTCAAAAAAGTGACAAGTTGCTGTTTTTCTGTTTCTTTTGCCACTATCGCGAAATGGCGTAGTGAGCCTATCAGATCGGCACGTGAGGCGAAGAATTTTCACACACATACGGGGGGATATAGCGAGATGCGGGAAA
>DSCZ01000426.1 GCA_011048855.1 Desulfobacteraceae bacterium
AAAGGATAGTTAATGCTGTAATTAAAATTGCTGGAACGAATGTCAAAAGGTTCAGCATCATCCTTTGCCTTACCTGCTCAGTGGCATCATCAGTCTTTCACGATGCAACGATAACTATTATTTTCATTTTTGCATTAATACCAGTTTTCACTAAGATGGGAATCAAACCTTCCAAAAGCACAAATCTTTCGAAATTTTTTACGATTATGATACCAATGGCTGCCTCTGCGGGCGGTTTCGGCACAATAATAGGCGGTGGAAGAAACCCGGTAGCCCTCGAATTTTTAACGCGTGCAACAGGCATTCATATCGGTTTTTTGCAGTGGATGCTTTATCTGTTTCCAATGGTCTTCATTGCCTCAATGGGAGTCTGGAGCGTGTGCTATGTTTTCATGAATCCCGGAATCAAAGAATTTCCGGCCGAGATTCATGCAGAAAAACTACCTCCAATGACCGCGAACGAAAAAATGGTCACAGCTATTTTCGGCCTGGCCATAGTCTTCTGGGCGCTCGGCGACTTAACCAAACTGCATGTCAGCGTCGTAGCATCACTGGCGGTGGGGGCCATCTGCAGCCTCAAGCTGATACCTTTCAAGAAAGTTGTCGCGGGTTTCCCTTGGGAAACCTGGCTGGTCTTCGGGGCGGGCGTTTCGCTCGGTACAGCAATGCTTGATACCGGCGCAGGGAAATGGCTTGCCTACCAGTTTATACCTCTCCTCGATAATATGCCAAAATTCATTCAATACTATGGCATAGGCATGTTCAGCGCCGCGATCTCCAGTATCATGAGTAACTCTGCGGCTGTGGCCTTGACTCTTCCGATCCTTTTTCCGATGGCGGAAGGTTTAAATCTAAGCGCTCCCAATATAGCTCTGATGATGGCGTGTTCCACCTCGTTTGTCATGTTGGTGATTGGAACTCCTCCAACAATAATTGCCTTCAGCACTGGGTATTTCAAGCAAAGTGACTTCATAAAAGTTGCAATTCCATTAGCTTTCGTTGAAATCTGCCTGCTGACGGCTATAAAATCCTTTTACTGGCCTTTAATTGGGTTTATGTGATATTGTTTCTTCCTCAAAATTCGAACCTACAACTGAACCGACACTACGACAAGTAACACAAAAAAAGATCCGTATTGCAGAAAGGAGAAAGAGAGATGAGAAAAAGGAATTTTGTACTATTTACCACATCGATTATTCTGCTGTTTTTTGTTTCATTGGCCATGGCGCAGGCACCCGTTCCGAGCAGCCAGAAAAAACAAACGATCACCGGGAACTACGCAACCGCATTGCAGGCCTACGAAATGTGGAAGGCAAATCCGGACAAAGTCAAAATTCTGGACTGCAGGACCCCGGAAGAATACGTATATCTGGGGCATCCGGAAATGGCTCACAATATCCCTTCCAGTGTCTGGACCGGCGTTTGGAATGCGGAGAAAAAAAGTTTTGCCTTAAAGGAAAACCCGGATTTTGAAGCGGAAGCGAAAAAGAGATTCAAAGCCGATGACACTATTTTGATAATGTGCCGATCGGGGAATCGAAGCGCAGCTTCGGCGAATCGATTGGCAGAAGCCGGTTTCACCGATGTCTACAACATGGTCGACGGCTTTGAGGGAGACAAAGTGAAAGACGAAGAAAGCTATTACAACGGGAAGAGAATGAAAAACGGATGGAAAAACAGCGGGGCACCTTGGACATACGACCTGGACCCTAAGCTTATCTACGCAACTCAACAATAACCAAGCGGTAAAAACTCGATACGGATCCTCCCTTGTTCAGCCCGGCTTAAAGCCGGGCTGAACAGGGGGTTTAGACTCGGTCAATCACCCTCTTTAGTCCCCGGGGCCCGTACCATCAAAATCGGAATGTGCGCCATCCTCAAAACCTTATCTGCAATGCTGCCCCTCACCCACCTGCTTACCCCGGAACGCCCGTGAGTCGCCATAATTATCAGGTCGACGCCTTCCTCCCTGGCGTAGTCGATTATACGGTCTTCGACTCTGCCGCTTATCACCTTTGCAAGGATAGATGCCCCGTCCCGCCCGAGACGGTCGGCAACCTCTCTCAAATAATCCCCAGCAGCAACCACCATAGCGTTTTCCCTGGCCTTCCACTGGTCGGGGCTTATGACATCTGCATGGGCCGCGACCGTACTGTCCATCGATTCCACCACCCTTAACAATACAATTTCGCATTCGGGAAAACCTTTCCTGAATGCCCCCAGGTGTGGCAAAACACATTCGGAAAGCTCCGATCCGTCAAGCGTCACCAGTATTTTTTTGTACATAAACCCCTCCTTTCGATGCGAAACTGATTCAGTTAACATCATTCCCACCGCAACCAAATCAAAAAATCAGCCGCGAAAAGCTCCATGTGCAAAGAGAATAAGGCGCGCAAAGACATATCACACCTTCCGGATCCGTCCCCCTTGAAATGCAGTGCAGCTATTTTCTCAAAAGTATTCCGGGGCCGATTGCTGCATCCCCGAATTTATCGGAAATGGAATCGAGTGCAGTATTCAGGCCTTTTTTCTTTTTTGAGGTTTCGTTTTCCTCAAAAAGAGACATTTGCCGGTCCGCTCCGCGCCCTGCGAGCTGGGACAGCGAAACACCCAGCAGGCGGACAGGTCTTTTTCCCACCGCGGTCTTATTCAACAGGGTCAGAACAGACCGATATATCTCCCACGCATCATCGGTGGGAGCAGGCAGCGTTGCAGACCTTGTTACAGATGTAAAATCGCTGTATTTCACTTTCAAGGTGACGGTTTTTCCAGTAAGGAACCCCTGCCGCATCCGACGGGCCACTTTGCCTGCAAGAAACAGAAGTTCTTTTCCCGCCATATCAAGTTCGACGATATCTTCAGAAAAGGTTTCCTCGTGTCCGATGGACTTGACATCATGCTCGGGCACCACATCCCGATCATCAATTCCCATGGAAAGCTCATGCATCCTGACACCGTATTTGCCGAACCTCCTTTCAAGCACCTCCACCGGCATCCGACTCAGGTCCAGGAAAGTACGAATATTCAGCTTTGCAAGGGCTTCCCGGGTGACTTTTCCGACGCCCCACATTTTGCTCACAGGAAGAGGATCCAGGAATTCTCTGACTTTTTCTTCGGCCACCACGGTGAGGCCGTCCGGTTTTTCCATGTCGGACGCGATCTTCGCGACGAACTTCGAAGGTGCCACCCCGGCCGAAGCCGTAAGCCCCACCTCCTTGAACACGGCCTCCTTGATTTTGCCGGCTATTTCCTCGGGTGCGCCGAAGAGCTTCCCGCAGCCGCTGACATCCAGGAACGCCTCGTCTATGGAAAGTTTTTCAACCAGCGGTGTAAACCGGTGAAAAACTCCAAACACCTGTCTGGAGACATCCCGGTATCTCCACATCCTGCCGGGCAGAAAAACCGCATGTGGGCAAAGCCGCATCGCCCCGGCAACAGGCAGAGCGGAATGGATGCCGTATTTGCGCGCTTCGTAGGACGCCGAAGAAACCACACCCCTCTCCCGGCTCCCCCCCACGACCACAGGCTTCCCCCTGAGATCAGGGTTGTCAAGCACTTCGACGGCCGGATAGAATGCATCCATATCAATATGAATAACGGCTTTTTTGGTATTTCGATGCATTTTATCGCTAATATTGTGAACTAGCTATCGTTGTATTCTGCAAATTGGGATTTCCCTCACATCCGAATGTGCCTTTTGATATCTCGGCAATACGATCTCACCGAGAGTTACCTTGTATAATAATTCTACCAGCAAAACCTCAAAGAGCAAGTCTCTTGTTTCCAGGAGTCTCTGATGTTACTATTATTTTAAAAAAACTCGAAGCTTTGTACGGGTGCTCCGGTTGCAGCAGGGGAACCCCGAGGAGAACGTCATGGAACCTGTTATGATCACCTTAGGACAAGCACTTCAGAAAACCGCGACAAAGTTTCCGCTCCGCCCGGCCCTCACCCACACCGCGCAAGGCGTGAAACTTTCCTACTCGGAGCTGCTCGGGGAATCCGAAAAGGCCGCCAGGGGGCTCATGGCTCTGGGGATCGTCAAAGGGGACCGGGTGGCGGTGTTTGCGCCCAACATCCCCGAATGGATCGTATCCATGGCCGCGGTTTTGGGCATGGGCGCGGTGCTGGTGCCGGTGGATCCCGGCGCTGACAAGGATCTGCTCCTACATATACTTGGCCGGGTGGAAGCACCTCGAAAAGGGCATTGTCGGTGGGGCGCCTTGCCCGATGGACCTGATGAAAAGGCTCGTGGAAGAGCTTGAAATCAGGCACCTTGCGGTGGGCTACGGCATCACCGAGGCTTCCAGCTGGATTACGATGACGATGCCGGAAGACCCGATCCCCCTTCGCGTAGCCACCATAGGGCGCGCGCTTCCCTGCAGCGAGGTGAGGATCGTGGACATTTCGACCGGCGAACCCCTTCCAGCTGGCAGGCGGGGTGAACTTTGCACCAGGGGCTTTCTGATGAAGGAGTACTGGAGGATGCCCGCCGCCACCGCTGCTGCAGTGGATCCGGAGGGCTGGCTTCACACCGGGGATCTGGGGGAAATGGACGAGTCGGGCTATGTGCGCTTAAGCGGGCGGATCAAAGACGTGATCCTCCGTGGCGGAGTTGAAATCAACCCGGTGGAGCTGGAAGAAATGATACATGAGCACCCGGCCGTCTCGCAGGTACAGGTGTTCGGATTTACGGACTCCGCCGGGGGTACGGCCGTGGCCGCATGGGTGATCCCCCGGGAGGGCGTGCATCCCACCGAGGCCGAGATGGAAAACCACGTTCGGGACCGCGTCGAGGAAAGCCGGCGCCCGACCCAGTACAAAATAGTGAAGGAGTTTCCGACAACCGCCAGCGGCAAAGTACAGAAAAAGAAGTTGGCGGAAATGGCGGAGGCTCTCCTTCAAAAAATGAAGTGAATCCGGTTCCCTTTACCAGAAAAATGATTCCCGCGAGACGCGGCGCGCTCCAAGGCCAAAAGCCTTCTTTATTTCGCCGAGGACAAAGGTCTGCATGGCCGGCGGACCGCACAGATAAAAATCTTGATC
>DSCZ01000129.1 GCA_011048855.1 Desulfobacteraceae bacterium
GGCATAGGCCGCCCCCGGGCCTCCGACCATACCTGCCTGTCGTGCTAGATAGTAGCGTACACACAGATTTTTTAGAAAATCTTTTTAGTCGCAGAGCTAATTCTTGACGACGAATTTGCTCTTCTTTAGGTGGCTTAGATCGATGCCATAATCGAGCTTCAAAATGACCTCATCATAGAGCTTCCGGGCGGGGAATGGATCGGCATAAACACTTGTCATGTCCTTCCCTGCCGAATGCCCTTCAACCTGGAGACGCATCCTGTCGTTGACACCCTGGTGCACAAGCCGGGTGATGAATGTCTCCCTGAAGCTATGAAAGTCCTTCTTTCGATCCTTGATAACGATACCGCACCTTTGCCGGTAGCGTTCATTAAACCACTTGCTGACATTTCTTCCATAGCCATCCCGGCCCTTCTTGAGCCCTGGAAACAACCGTTGCTCCCCTTTGGTCTTGAGGCTATTCACCCAGGAAATAAGGTTGAGATCGTTCAACAGGACAGGGTGAATTGGAATGATTCTCCTGCTCGATTTCGTTTTCAGTGCTTTCTCACCCTCATCGTTGATATCAAACACCCATGTCCCATCTTCAGCCTGCTTGATGTCTGAAAGATGCAACTGTGCCAGCTCATTGAGCCTGGCCCCGGTGTACAACGCGAGTATCGGCATCCAGAACTGGTAGGGTCTCGTGAAGCTGTCTTCAAGGTAACCTTCAGAATGAAACAGTTTGATCAGATCCCCTTCGTCGAAGGGTGCCCTTGCCTCGTGGGCACGTTTATCCATTCGGGGTGCCATCCCGGTTGCAGGGTTTTCCCCATCATAGAGGCCATTCTTTCGAGCATATTCAAACAAGGTCCCAACCGTGCTCAAATATTTCCGGATGGTCGTGCCTGAAATTCGCTCGGGAACCTCCATCTGGGCTAATTCCTGAATGGTTTTTTTGCGGTACTTGGGATTCTTCTTGATATTCCGGGGGAGTTTCATCAAGGTCTGCTTAAATGCGCCAACCATTTTTCGCGTGATAGTGTTTATGGGGAGGTCCCCCACCACTTCAATGAACACATTAAAGATGGCGAGATAATCTTCCTTTGTTTTAGTACGCCAGTTTTTCTGCGTTTCGTCAACGTACTGGGAAACCACTTCCGAGACGAGAGAACTTCTTTCCACTCCCGCAGGGGTTGATAGGCCGTTTGAGCGATTCTCCCTGAAAGCTTCCCCCGGGCCTTCCCGGAGACCACGCGACATCTGCTGTTTCTCGATTTCAATCCCTTGAAGCTGGGCCCTGAGCACCCCTCTGCACAGTTTGACCCACTCGGGTGATCCCGTAGCTATCTCATCAATCCCATGTTCTGCCAACAGACTGGCAACGCTCTTTTCGACAGTTCCGTAGTCCCCGAGACCGAGGTAGGCTACGATGTCCTCCCTGACTGCATCGAGGGTGCCTACGTAACCATCGAAATCCGCTCTTGTTTGGAGCGGGGAGTCCTCCTCGAAATAACGGCTCTCCAGGCTCTCGATGTACTGTTTGAGGTATTGCTGCACAAGCTCCTGGACTTGCTCATCTGTCAGAACGGCCAATTTGGCGCCCTCCTTCCTTAAAAAGCTGTAAACTTGATGAATCTGAGCCGAAATGATCTGTGCCTTGCCCCTGGCCACCCCAAGATACCCCGTTTTGAGGGAGTATCGCAACTCCCGTCGCCCAATGAACCGTTGGAGGTCCTTGGGAACGTTCACCCTGACACAGTAGGAGTGGGCATTGCGGACGAGGTAGTGCGGGGATTTTTTGACGGTTCGCATCGATCCAACTCCGTTCTCAATGTGTGTAAGAACGGGAGACGATCGATTTTTAGGCTTTAAACAACAAAAACCCGCTGTAAATACAGCAGGTTAAAATTTTAATGGTGGAGATGAGGGGATTCGAACCCCTGACCTGTACGTTGCGAACGTACCGCTCTCCCAACTGAGCTACACCCCCACAGTCGATGCCATCAAATTTCAAAGACGCACTTTTATAACCAATCTCAAAAGATCATTATATACTCCCAGGTGTCGAAATCAATGGTTTTTTCGCCCTCGTGGTGAAAAAAATTTGACATTGTATCTTGATATGCTATTAATTAACCTTTATGCCCCCGTAGCTCAGGTGGATAGAGCACCAGATTCCTAATCTGGGTGTCGTGCGTTCGAGTCGCGCCGGGGGCACCAATAAAATCAATAATTTTCCAGGAAACGGCGGCCAACCATGTTGTCTGACGCCGATTGTATATTCGTGTGTGGTTATGGATTTGAATGCCTGGACAATCCGTCCAACCGTGTCCGGTAATGTCCCGTAGGGGCGAACCTTGTGTTCGCCCGGTCTTTGTTCGCCCGATCCGTGTTCACCCGATGTATCAGGGCGAACACAAGGTTCGCCCCTACGGTGTAAAACGAAAATGCCGTGAATGTGATTTGGCATGACAACAAATTGTCCCAATTGGATATGATTGAAACGACCCGGCAATTCACCCCAAACGGATTCCACCATGCGCCCGGGATCTTTCAAAACAATTTGTCCATTAATTATTTCACCGAAAAAACATTCCCTGTTCTGCGTGCAGACCGTCACGAAGTACATCCCGCTCTGCGAATAATCATAACCCTGTAATCGAATCGACCGGCGATGGTGAACATCAAAATTGAATTTCATACCCAGCCTCCTCAATAAACCTCTCGGCAACTGGGACGCATAACTCACCGGAAACGAGTTTGGGTCGGCTCCACAAAAAACCCCATCCAAGGATGAGGTCAACTTCCGTTTGCCTTCGAGACCTCATGGTTCCCTTTCGGGCTGGCATTAGCAACTCGCGGAGCAGATTGCCGTGGCGATCAGCGGGCCAGCTCCCTCTCGCCACTCTAATTGTATTTGCTGATTGTCATACATAAAAATTTATAAATAGTGTGAACTAGGTGCCTCCTGTCATCAATTTGTCCCCCGGGGATAGTACGTAAGTTGATTTAGTTTCAATGATATGCAAAAATAAGATAAAAACTTTTAAAACTCGATGTCAAGGATAACATGGCAGGGTATGAACACGGGCTGGTTAGGACACCCCTCGCGGATACCATAGCAGTCCGTGTATAGCCTGACCCCTGTCATTCATCATGACAAGCAGTCTGGGGTTGTGACCGAATGTGCGCTGTTTTTTGTTTTTTCTCCTGGTTCCAACTCGGCCTGGACCTTTTCGACCTCCGTCTTCAATTCCTGTTTTGAAGGCAGATAGAGCTGATACTTCGAGGCGAAGATGTTGGCCTCTTTGGGAAGAGTCAGTTCGACCAGGGTATCGTTTTTACGACGACAGAGGATAATTCCCACCGTCGGCAGTTCATCCTCAAGCTTCACGTGGCGGTCGAAATAATTGACATACATCTGCATCTGCCCAAGGTCCTGGTGGGTCAGCTTGTCGCGTTTGAGGTCGATAATGACGTAGCAGCGCAGCAAGCGGTTGTAGAAGACGAGATCCACGTAGAAGTGGTCGTTGTCGAAGGTGAAACGCTTCTGTCTCGCCTCAAAGAGAAACCCCCTGCCAAGTTCCAGCAAAAAGCTCTCCAGCCGGTCGATGATGGCCGATTCAAGCTCGTTTTCGGAATATACCGGTCTCTCTTCCAGGCCCAGGAATTCCAGCACGAACGGGTTTTTGATGATGTCGGCAGCTTTTTCCACCACCTGACCTTCCCGGGCGAGTCGGCGGATGTCGTTTTTGTCGCGGCTCAGCGCCAGCCGTTCATATAGGGAGCTCGCGATCTGGCGTTCCAATTCCCTTACACTCCAACTGTTCCTGAAGGCTTCGATTTCATAGAATTGCCTTTCGTCGGGGTTGTCGATGGTGAGAAGGGTTACATAATGGGACCAGCCGAGCGTGAATCGAGAAACCAATCGGTCAATGATGACTTCAAAAGAAAAAGGCTCACGACGTGACAAAACAGATTGGTCCGACGCTGTCGGTCGAATCGGGGGGGTGCCAAGAATTTTCGACAGTGGTATGGTTTGGTCCGACACTGTCGGACCAATTTCTTTGTGCTGTTGATAAAAACTTCTGTAAAGTTTCAGCCTTGTAGGAGAGCTCCCCTTAATTCCCAAAACTTTCAAGCAGTTAGAAAGACTTGCAAGAAGCCGGCTACCGTACCTTGCCCTGTCTTCGCCACGTTGTTCATACTCCACGATATACCATCCGAAAAGCCAGTTTCGGACCACGAGGGTGAGGTCGACGGAACGGGCGGCGCGCTGTTGCAGTGTGCGGTGTGTCTGTTCGAAAAGTTCGACAAGATTCTCAAATGCAAAGCCTCGGTTCGCCATCTCGTTATCTTTAGGATTTTGCATGATCCATTACCTCTCTGTCGTGCATTGAAACCACTTCAGCCTGCCGTGGTTTGCTCAACCTGTTGACGGCCGACCGCAAATTTTTAGCGCCCATATGGGAATAACGGGTAGCCATAGCATAATCGGCATGGCCTAAAAGCTCTTTGACGGTGAAAAGATCCGTGCCGTCTTGAACCAACCATGAGGCGAATGTGTGCCTTAGGCCGTGAAACGTGAATTTTTGCCGCCGATCCTCGATCCCTTCATTCAGCCCCAGCTTGTTCACTGCCCGGAGAAAAGAACTTGATATTTTTCCGATACGGCCGCCATGCTTCTTATCAGGGAAAACATAAGACGCGGGTATCCCTTTGGGTCTTGATTCAAATATGGCCTTGATTTCGTCATTCATGAAAGCAGCCCGCGTTTTGCCGCTTTTTGTATCCCTAGGGGCGGATTATCCCCGAACACTTCCTTGTGGTCCAGCTTCCTGACCACGGTAATGCGTACGTCTGCCATAGGTATTCCTCCTCTTGCCTGATTTCGAGGTCTACGCCTTTGTGATGTTCCATGCTAATCCTACAACGCAATTTGGTTGACATGATCTCTCTTCTTTGCTAGTTTCTGTCACCAAAAACGGAGGTGACAGGCGATGCTACCCAAAATCAGGTCCCAGGATAGGTTGTACGATGTCCC
>DSCZ01000276.1 GCA_011048855.1 Desulfobacteraceae bacterium
AAAAGAAGGGAAGAAAACGGAAGAAAAAATTTTATGGATGGGTTGGAAGAAAATAGAAGAAGATCAAAACCGGCATTTTCACACCGCCGGACTTAATACATTTTCAGATTACCACTGACACCGATTGCCGGATCAAGATTCACCCAGTAGATTTCACCGGCTTCCAAAATCGTCTCCTTCTATTGACTCGAAAACATTGTGGTATGCCGTTGTGCTCAACATTTCCATAGCCTCTTTTCTCTTTATTTCCCGGAGCTTCCTGCGGTCTTCTTGCACTCTGGCTGCCACCGCTTTTCTCATGTAGTCGCTCAAGCTTTTGTAACGAAGGCGCTTATATGTCTTTCTAATAAATTCATAGTCTTTTGGATCAATTTGAACCTTGGTTGGTACCAGCATGGTGTCCCCCTTTTTGATTTTTTTATTACCATATAATGGGGATAAAATCAAGGCCATATAATAGGGGATATATAAAAGGACAAATTTCAGGTGCATTTTTCCATCCATCGATTTCCTTCTTGAAATGGCTAATGTAAAATTGGAGAAAATTGGGGACAACCATGAAATAATGCAATTTTTGACGTGCTTGATCAAGAAGATCATAATTTCATAGCCATCCTTCTGAACATGCATAGCGAGCGAATACGATGTATTTTACCTTGCATACGGAGATTCCCCGTCCGCTGCAGGCGGGCTGCGGGGAGCTTCAATTGCCCAAAAGCCATCCGTATCCGCAGGATTTTCCACCATCCAGGGAATTAGAAAGCAGATAAATGTCGATATGTTATGAGCCTCTTGCAAAAGCCTCCATTCTGTCATTCCCGCAGCGATTCTGAGCGGGAATCTGGTTCTAACTGCTTGAAAAACCATATCCCCGATAGAGGCATTCGGGGATGACAAACAGTTTTGCAAGCGCCTCTTATGAAAGTCTTTCCGCTATCCAGGATGCACGCCCGGGTAAGGCGCGAACCAAGAACAGCCTCGTTTTTTATAAAACCCCTTGCGAAAGAGCCTCTTTTGCCCTATGGTTAATTTTATATGGAAGGAGGGTCTATCATTATGCAGGCGCTAAGAAAAAAAATGAAGGTCGGTCGCCAGGGTATTATCCGGCTTAGAGGGCTTCCCTATCCACCCGGAACGGAGGTTGAGGTTATTGTTTTCCCTGAGCCGGGCCAGGAAGGAATTTATGACTATACAGCGCAGTTAATTTCCAGAAAGAAAATCCCAAGATATTCGACGAAGGAAATCGAGAAAATCGTTCACGAGGTCAGAGGAGTTTGAACCCTCCTAAAGTTGTTTTCGATACAAACATCCTTATATCCGCTTATTTTTTTGGAGGCCAACCCAGAGTTACCCTTGATATAGCCAGAGGCGGGAAGTCAAAGGAAATCCCTAAATTGGCAAAGGTCAAGAAAGTTTTGTCCCCGAGACTGCTACTTCTGCGCCTTTTCTACCTTATAAGACAGCCACTTTGCCCCCAAAACCCCACAAACCCCCCCTTTTTTGCTTGACGCCACCCTCTTTTTTCTCTATGACTATGAAAAAGACAGTCGACAGCTAAAATATAATGTTCGCCGTATAAGGATGCGGTTTCGCAACAAAACCAGATAAGTGCTGAAAATGGCCATAAATTACACTTTCGAGTGGGATCCCCAGAAAGCACAAGATAACCGAGATAAACACGGTGTAGCTTTTGACGAAGCTGCAACGGTATTTAGAGATTCAAAGGCACTTTCCATATTTGATCCAGACCACAGTGAAACTGAAGACAGATGGATAACTATGGGTATTTCGGAGAAAGGAAGGTTGTTGATTGTGATCCATACCTTTCGAGAAGAAAGTGAAGATGCTGTCACCATCCGGATTATTTCAAGCCGGAAAGCAACAAAGCAAGAAATCAAAACATATGGTGAATGAAGATGAGAAACGAGTATGATTTTTCAAAAGGTGAAAGAGGTAAGTTTTATCGTCCCGATATGAAGCTAAACATTCCTGTTTATCTGGATGAAGAAGTTTCAGCCTTTGTAGAGAAGATAGCTTCGAAGAAGGGGATTGATAGATCCTCAGTAGTAAACGAGCTTCTCAGGAGCGATATAAAGATCGCTCAGGCAATAGAATAAATCACCTTGAACTCAAGGGTGATCGGTGGAAATTGGGGACAGCCATGAAATAATGCAATTCTTTACGTGCTTGATTGAGAATATCATATCACTTTAGTCTTTTGCGGACCCATGGATTTTTAAATCCTCTTGATGGTGTTACCCCGATGCCATTGATGGGGGCAACTTAAATTCTTTCTATCGTCAGCCCATGTATGTTCCACCTCCCACGCAAATGAAAAAGAACGATCGGGTGTCCTCGGAAAAGCGTTGAGCAGGCCGTCATCAATCTTGACATGCGACCTGTTTATGGACTATATTTAGTCATACACAAGAAAAGGGGGCAACCCATGAAACTGTCCAGCCAGATTAAGCCCATCAGTTACCTGAAGGCCCATGCCGCCGAAATCGTAAGGAATCTGGGCAAGCAGCGGGAGCCGCTGGTCATCACCCAGAACGGCGAAGCCAAGGTGGTCATGCAGGACATTGAAAGCTACGAGCAAACCCAGGAAACAATGGCTCTCCTAAAAATACTGGCGCTTGGAATCCGTCAGATCGAGGAAGGCAAGGTCCAGTCCGCTGAGGATGTGATCAAACGCCTGCGCGAGCGACGCGAGGCTCGCTGATGCCGTTCGCGGTTTTGCTGACCAATGACGCAGCGCGTGATCTCGACGAGCTTTATGACTATATCGCCCTGCACGATGCGCCTCAAAAAGCGGACTACGTTTTGAAGCAGATCGAGAAGGTCTTCTCCGGGCTGTCCGAATCCCCCGAGCGGGGTGCCTATCCGAAAGAACTGCTGGCGCTGGGGATTCGGGAATACCGCGAAGTTTTTTTCAAACCCTACCGCATCATTTATCGATTCATGGACAAGAACGTCTATGTTCTGCTGATTGTCGATGGCCGCCGTGACATGCAAACGCTGTTGCAGCGGCGATTGTTAGACGCGTAATGCACAGCGCCGGAACGGATTCTTATTTGCTACTTCTGCGCCTTTTCTACCTTGGCCCAGGAATCACGTAAGGGCACGGTTCGATTGAATACAGGTTTTTTATGAGAAGAGTCGGGATCCACACAGAAATAGCCCTGCCGCTCGAACTGGTACCGGCTTCCGGGAGCGGCCCCGGCCAGACCCGGTTCAACCCGGCACGAGGTCAAGATTTCCAACGATTTCGGATTTAAATAAGCCCTGAAATCCTGACCAGCCTCGCCCGGCTCCGGCTTTAGGAAAAGATGATCGTACAGGCGCACCTCGGCCTCCAGCGCGTGGGCGGCCGAGACCCAGTGCAGCGTGGCCTTGACCTTGCGTCCGTCCGGAGAGTCCCCGCCCCGCGTCTCCGGGTCATAGGTGCAGTGCAGTTCCACCACTTCGCCGGTCTGTTCGTCCTTAACCACCCCCACACAGGTGATAAAGTACGCATAACGCAGCCGTACCTCCCGACCGAGGGCCAGACGGTAGAATTTTTTGGGTGGGTCTTCCCGAAAGTCCTCTTGTTCAATGTACAGCACACGGGAAAAAGGAACCCTGCGTGACCCCATAGCGGGATCCTCCGGGTTGTTCACGGCCTCCAGTTCTTCCGCCCGGCCTTCCGGGTAGTTGTCAATGACCACCCGGAGTGGCCGCAACACCCCCATGACCCGCGGGGCGCGTTTATTCAAATCTTCGCGAAGGCAGTGTTCGAGCAGGGCCATATCAACTATGCTATCCCTCTTGGCCACCCCGATGCGTTCACAAAAATTCCGGATGGACTCGGGCGTGTAGCCGCGTCTCCGCAAGCCGGCCAAGGTAGGCATGCGTGGATCGTCCCAGCCGGTGACATGCCCCCCTTCCACCAATTGCACAAGCTTTCGCTTACTGAGCACGGTGTAGCTGAGATTAAGACGGGCAAACTCGATCTGCTGCGGGTGATGGACGCCTGATTGATCCAGGAACCAGTCATAGAGCGGCCGATGGTCTTCAAATTCCAGGGTACAGATGGAATGGGTGATCCCCTCGATAGAATCCGAAAAACAGTGGGCAAAGTCGTACATCGGATAAATGCACCACTTATCGCCGGTCCGGTGGTGTGCAGCCCGGAGAATGCGGTACATGACCGGGTCCCGCATATTTAAGTTGCCGGAGGCCATATCGATTTTGGCCCGAAGAACCCGGGAACCGTCCTCGAATTCACCAGCCCGCATGCGCTCGAATAAATCCAGGTTTTCTTCGACCGAACGTGTTCGATACGGGCTGTCCTTGCCGGGCTTAGTCAAAGTACCCCGGTACTCCCGGATTTCCTCCGCACTCAGGTCGCAGACGTATGCCTTGCCGGCCTTGATTAACTGCACGGCGTACTCATAGAGCTGTTCAAAGTAGTCCGAGGCATAGAACAGCCGGTCAGCCCAATCAAACCCCAGCCACCGGACGTCTTCCTTGATCGATTCTACGTATTCAACTTCCTCCTTGGTGGGATTGGTATCATCGAAGCGCAGATTGCAAAGGCCTTTGTATTCGGCGGCCAGACCGAAATTGAGGCAGATAGACTTGGCGTGTCCGATATGCAGGTAGCCGTTGGGCTCCGGTGGGAATCGGGTGTGCACGCGCTTGCCGTATTTAGCTGTTTTCAGGTCTTCCTCGATGATATTACGGATAAAGTTGGGTGTAGGCCTGGATTCGGTAGTGGTCATGTCCGCAGATCCCTTCTAGAAAAATCAAAGCATCTTGAGATTAATTCCAGTTGTCGAACAGTCAGGATTTCTCGAGATGCATTGTAGGTATGCTTTCTATATCCAATTTTTTGGTAACGTTCAAAAGTGTTTACATGGTGACAATTCAACCGATGCGATCCGGATGTTGAAGTAGCCGTTGATTCCGAGTTTTTCTTTCCAGTATTGCTCCCATTTTTTCCGGGAGT
>DSCZ01000153.1 GCA_011048855.1 Desulfobacteraceae bacterium
ACTGAATCTTGATGGCCTCGTAAAAAGTAGCATGTCTGCCTTATCGGCGTCGGGGTCGGGATCGGTATCGGGGTCGAAAAGGCCGCCGATCAACGTCCGATACCGATGCCGATAGCGACCCCGACCCCGAGGGACATGATTATTTTGACTTCTTACGAAACCATCAATCTTGATCCCGCGATCTCTTCCACACAGGCCCATTCGAGGTGTCCAGTATTTCGATGCCCCGTCTGTTCAATTCCTCCCGTATACGGTCCGCCTCTTTCCAATTTTTATCTTTGCGTGCGGTTTCCCTCCGCTCCACCAGTGAACGGATTTCACGGTCCACGGGTGGAGGCTCGAGGCTGAGTATCCCCAGAATTTCGTCCACACCTTCCAGGGCGTTTAATACGGTCTGCCTTCCCTGCCCGGAAAGCCCTTCCGAGGCCATGATCCGCTCGACTCGGTTTACGAAGGAAAAAAGCGCGGCCAGCGCCGCCGCGATGTTCAAATCGTCGGCCATCGCTTCCTGGAAATGCTGTTTAAGGTCATATGCGGCCTGGTCTATTTCAGCGTTTTCCACCGTCGACGCCGCAGCATGCACCCTGGCGGTAAAATCATCAAGGCCGGTCAAAGTATTTTTAACAGCTTTAAATTTACTTTCTTCAAATACAATCGGTTTTCGATAATGCCTGCTCAACAGCCAATAGCGGATCTCCCGGCCGGATATGCCTTTTTCAACCAGGTCGTCGAGACCGATCCTGGCTTCGTTGTCCGGGGACGAACCCGATCTACCGTCTATCAGGACCGGTTCGCTGTGAAGCCAGTAATTCGCAAGCGGCCTTTCCGCCAGCGCCTCGGCGATGGCCGCGGTGTTTTCGTCATGGGGGAATATCAGTTCGACCCCACCGGTGTGTATGTCATACGGAGTTTTTTCGTGTTTCAAAGCCAGGGTGGCACACTGTAGATGCCAGCCCGGCCGGACTTTGCCCCACCTGGTTTGGTAAAATATGCCCTTTTTGAGTTCGTCAAGCGTCGAACGCTTGAGCAGGGTGAAATCCCGGGGATTGTCCTTTTCATAAAGATCCAGGTCCACTGTCTTTCCGACCCGGATTTTTTCAAGGTCGATCCCGGAAAGACTGCCGTATTTTCGGAACCGGGAAATATCGAAATAGATGGATCTGAATTTCGCGTACCCGTATCCCTTTTCCACGAGTTTGCCGGCAATTTCCATCATGTCTTCAACATGCTCGCTCGCCCTGGGCATCCGGTCGGGGAAAACAATACCGAGTATGGAAAGGCTTTTCTTGAATTCCTCCATCAGGTACCCGGTGAATTGGGCGATGCTTTTCCCGGCCCTGCGAGCCGCTTCTATGGTCAGGTCATCCAGGTCTGTGATATTCATCACGTGAGTGACTTCGAAGTTTTTCTTCTTCAGGCAGCGCTTGAGAATGTCCGTGAAAAGAAGCCGCCGGCACTGGGAAAGATCCAGCGGCCGGCAAAAGGCGGGGCCGCAGGTGTACACTGCTACCTTGCGCTCGACGACCGGTACGAATTCATCCTTTGTGCGGCTGAGGGTGTTGAAAAATCTTATGCCGGTTTTCTTCCTGGCCGTGAAAAGACCGGTGCTCAGATAGCGCTCCCCGCCGTCCGGAAAAACCGCGACAATCCGGCCCGATTCCATAGTCCCGGCGATTTTGAGCGCAGCCGCCATGGCGGCGCCCGAACTCATGCCAGCGAAAATGCCCTCGAGGCGGGCAAGGGAGCGGGCCATCTCAAAGGCTTCATCGTCATCTATATGAATTATTTCGTCGAGCTCTTCCTTTCGAAAAATGCCCGGCCGGTAGGATTCCTTCATATTTTTGAGCCCCTGGATTTTGTGCCCCAGAAAAGGCTCGACAGCTACAACCCTCACCCCGGGTGATTTCTCCCCGAAATACCGCTTGAGGCCCATGACCGTACCCGTCGTTCCCACGGTCGCGACAACGGCGTCAAGTCTGCCACCGGTTTGTGAAAAAATTTCAGGCCCTGTGCCCCGGTAATGGGCCAGCCAGTTGGCGTCATTATTATACTGATCGGCCAGCCAGAACCGGTCCGGATGCTTCCTCGCGGTTTCATAGACGTATTCTATCGCCCCGTCGGTGCTCATATGAGCCGGCGTCAGGTGGATTTCAGCCCCCAGTGCCGTGAGAATCTTGATCCTCTCTTCGCTCGCGGACTCGGACATGGCCAGGCGTATCCTGTAGCCTTTGACGGCGGCGACCATTGAAAGGCCTATACCGGTATTTCCGCTCGTGGCTTCCAGGATGATTTTACCCGGAACCAGATCTCCGGATTTTTCCGCCTCTTCAATCATCGAGAGCGCCGCCCGGTCTTTTATCGAACCACCAGGGTTGAAATATTCCAGTTTTGCGAAAATTTCGACGTCAGGATAGGGGTTGAGTTTTTTGACCGGGACCAGGGGGGTGTTTCCGATCGTGTCGAGAATATCAACAAGTTTTTCCTTCATTATTCGTTCTCCGAAAGCACAGGTGTCTGGTGACGATACGATATTTCGGCCGGTGCATGCAACGAGAATCGCTGCTGCGACCCATTAGATTGCGGCAGCGGAGTACAAATTCTTCAGCGCTCCCTTGACATCGGCTTCGGTCGACTTAACTTGTGCCCATCCGGAGATGACGGATGCAGACATCTTAGGTTTTCAGATCGGAAATGAGAGATTTTTCCAGGATCGAAGAAAACGAGGAGTTGCGCGGAGACGTACTGAAGTGTGCCCCCTGCCTGCCGTGCCGACACAGGCAGGCATAAGCGAGCCCGCTGTTTTATCCCGATCCTGTCGGGGTTGACGCGGACTTGCCCCGACTTCAGTCGGAGGATTGGTCAAAAGGACCATTTCCGGATGGAAACCGTATCGTATGGCCGGGCGGTTCCCGTTTATGGAAGGACATGCGCGGTTTGTATATGCATGGGTTCTAAAACCCTTAAAACCAATAGATCGGAGGAGAAATCGAAGATGAAAGTCAAACCCTTACATGACCGAGTAATTGTCAAGAGGATAGAAGGAGACGACAAAACCAAGGGCGGTATCATCATACCGGACACCGCGAAGGAAAAGCCGATGGAAGGCTTGATCGAAGCCGTCGGGGACGGGAAGATTCTCGAAGACGGCAAGGTTATTCCGCTCCAGGTGAAAGTCGGGGACAAGGTTCTTTTCGGAAAATACGCCGGAACCGAAATAAAAATCGAAGGTTCTGAATTCCTCATCATGCGCGAAGACGACATTATTGCCATCGTCGAATAGTATTGAACAGACTAATTTGAAGGAGGTTATGGAGTATGGCAGCAAAGGAAATTAAGTATAGTGTCAAGGCCAGGGAGAAGATACTGATAGGTGTCGACGCCCTTGCCAACGCCGTAAAGGTGACTCTTGGGCCCAAAGGCAGGAACGTGATACTCGAACGCTCCTGGGGCTCCCCGAACATCACGAAGGACGGTGTAACGGTTGCAAAAGAGATAGAGCTGGAAGACAAGTTCGAGAACATGGGCGCCCAGATGGTAAAGGAAGTTGCGTCCAAAACCTCCGATGTGGCCGGCGACGGAACAACGACGGCGACTCTTCTAGCCCAGGCCATCTACAGGGAAGGCTCCAAGCTCGTGGCGGCCGGCATCAATCCGATGGCGATCAAGCGCGGCATAGACAAAGCCGTCGAGGTGGCCGTAGAGGACCTTAAGAAAATTTCGAGCCCCACCAAGGATCAGGATGAAATCGCCCAGGTGGGCACGATCTCGGCGAACAGCGATGAAACGATCGGCAACATCATCGCCGAATCGATGAACAAGGTCGGCAAAGAAGGCGTGATCACAGTAGAAGAAGCCAAGGGTATGGAAACCACGCTTGAAGTGGTTGAAGGTATGCAGTTCGACCGTGGTTATCTTTCCCCATATTTTGTGACCAACCCGGAGAAAATGGAAGTCTCGCTGAGCGAGCCCTTCATCCTGCTTCATGAGAAAAAAATCAGTGCGATGAAGGATCTCATTCCAATCCTCGAACAGATCGCTAAAATGGGCAAACCCCTCCTGATAATCGCTGAGGATGTCGAGGGAGAGGCCCTGGCCACCCTGGTGGTCAACAAGCTGCGCGGAACCCTTCATGTGGCGGCCGTCAAGGCACCGGGATTCGGGGACAGGCGCAAGGCGATGCTCGAAGACATAGCAGTTCTCACCGGTGGCAAGGTGATTTCCGAAGACCTCGGGTTCAAATTGGAAAACATCACGCTGAACGATTTAGGTACAGCCAAGACCATAAACATAGACAAAGACAACACCACGATCGTCGACGGTGGTGGAAGCCGTACCGATCTCGAGGGCCGTGTGAAGCAGATCCGCGCGCAGAGCGAGGAGACGACCTCTGATTATGACAGGGAAAAACTCCAGGAAAGGCTGGCCAAGCTGATAGGTGGAGTAGCCGTGATCAAGATCGGCGCCGCCACCGAAAGCGAAATGAAAGAAAAGAAAGCCCGCGTCGAAGACGCCCTCAACGCCACCAGGGCCGCTGTGGAAGAGGGAGTCGTCCCGGGCGGCGGTGTCGCTCTTGTGCGCTGCATCAAAGCGGTTTCGGAGCTTGAACTGGGTGGTGAAACCCAGGCGGGCGTGAACATCGTGATGAGGGCTCTTGAAGAACCGCTTCGGCAGATCGCCAACAATGCAGGCGCCGAAGGTTCGGTAATCGTGGAAAAGGTCAAAAACGAGAAAGGCGCTTACGGCTATAACGCTCAAACCAACGAGTTCTGCGACATGATGGCGGCCGGCATCATCGATCCGACCAAGGTCACCAGGTTTGCGCTGCAGAACGCGGCTTCGGTCGCCTCGCTGCTGCTTACCACCGAGGCGATGGTAGCAGAAAAACCGAAAGAAAAAGAAGACGCCCCGATGCCGGGCGGCGGCGGCATGGGCGGCATGGGCGGTATGGGCGGCATGATGTAATAC
>DSCZ01000422.1 GCA_011048855.1 Desulfobacteraceae bacterium
GGTCATGGGCCATGTATTTAGCCCTGCGTCTGACAAACTTCCTGTAAACACGATGTTTACTCAACCGTTCGACCAGGACGACCACGGTTTTTTCCATGCTGTCGCTGATAACCGTGCCGAAAAGCTTTCTTCGCAATCCACGCTCTGCCATTACTCCCTCGCCCTATTCATCTTTCCCCGAAACAGCCTTTTCTCGGAGCACGGTCTTGACCCGTGCCAGGTCACGTTTCGTTTTCACGATTATAGCCGTGTTCCCAAGCTGCCCTGTGGCTTTCTGAAATCTCAGGTTGAAAAGCTCCTCGGACAATTCTTTGGCCTTCACATCAAGTTCGTCCGACCCCATTTCCCTCAGTTCATTCGCCTTCATGCCTCGGTGCTCCTGCTCACAAATCTGGTCGCAAACGGAAGTTTATGGCCGGCGAGCCGGAACGCCTCACTGGCAACAGATGCATCAACACCCTCAAGTTCATACAGCATGCGTCCGGGTTTAACGACCGCCACCCATCCTTCGGGGGCGCCCTTTCCTTTGCCCATCCTCGTCTCGGCCGGTTTCTTACAAATCGGCTTATCCGGAAAAACCCTGATCCATACCTTCCCGCCACGCTTTACGTGCCGCGTTACGGCGATTCGGGCCGATTCAATTTGATGGGCGCTCATGAGTCCGCATTCCAGGGCCTGCAGGCCGAAATCACCGAACTCAAGGGTTGACCCACGCATTGCCTTCCCCCGCATCCTTCCCTTTTGCTTCTTACGATATTTGACTTTCTTTGGGCTTAACATTGGACGATCCTATTCATTAAAATTACCTAGTTTCCATCCGGTATTTACGGATGGACACTACCTTATTGCCGCTTCTCCGGCAGTATTTCACCTTTGAAAATAGTTACTTTAACCCCGATTACACCGTAAGTCGTAAATGCTTCAGCGAAACCGTAGTCTATATCTGCGCGCAGCGTATGCAAGGGCACCCGGCCTTCCCTGTACCATTCACGCCTCGCCATTTCCGCACCTCCGAGCCTCCCTGCACAGGAAATCTTTATACCCAGCGCTCCAAGCCGAAGGGCGGAGGTCACCGCTTTCTTCATCACGCGCCTGAAAGCCATCCTTCTGACAAGCTGCATGGCAACATTTTCTGCCACCAGCTGCGCTTCAACTTCGGCCTTCCTGACCTCCTGGATATCGATTATTATTTCCCGTTTTATGTGATTCTCGAGGTCCTTTTTCAACTTCTCTATTTCGGCGCCCTTCTTGCCGATTATTATTCCCGGCCGTGCGGTATGAAGCCTGATTCTAACTTTGTTAGCGGCCCTTTCGATCTCAATTCGCGCTACACCAGCCTGGTTGACCCGTTCTTTCAGAAACCGCCGGATTCGATGGTCCTCGTAAACATATTTGCTGTATTCCCTGCCGGCGAACCAGCGTGAGTCCCAGTTTCGATAGCTTCCCAATCTGAAACCGATTGGATGCACTTTTTGTCCCAAGATTAACCTCCACTAATATGAATAGTACCGTCGCAAAAGGGATTCATTGTTGTTTACAATTCATCCAGAATCACCGTCAAATGACTCGTCCGCTTCCTGATCCTGGTAGCCCTGCCCTGGGCCCGTGGACGCCATCTTTTCAGAGTGGGCCCTTCGTTGCCATAAATCCTTTTGATATATAACGAATCTACATCACAGCCATTGTTATGCTGCGCATTGGCCACAGCCGAGTCTATGACCTTTTTAATCAGCCTTGCGCTCTTCTGCGGAGCATATGCCAGCATGAGCAGAGCATCCTCGACCCTCTTGCCACGCATCTCGTTCATAACCAGCCTGGCTTTTCTTGGCGATATTCTAACAAAACGTGCTTCAGCTTTTGTCTCCATGACAGTTATCTCTCCGGATCGAGCCAGCAGCCCTTACTTCTTTTTACCTTTTAATTTGGATTTCTTATCACCGGCATGGCCAAAAAAGGTCCTCGTCGGTGCGAACTCCCCGAGCTTGTGCCCGACCATATCCTCGGTGACGAATACCGGAAGGAATTTCCTGCCGTTATGAACGGCGAATGTGACTCCAACGAATTCGGGCAGAATGGTCGACCTTCTGGACCAGGTTTTTATAATCTTTCTGCTCATTGTCTCGTTGGAGACCTGAACCTTCTTCATCACATGTTCATCGACGAAAGGTCCCTTTTTAAGCGATCTTGGCAAAACGCTTCCTCCTTCTACTATCTTCGCCGGGCAACGGCCGTAAAATCTACAAACTTAAAACTCTCCAAACATATATTCCATACAAACTCTTATTATCAATTCAGCTACTTCTTGCCCCGCCGTCTGACAATCATCCGGTCGCTGGCCTTCCGTACCCTGGTCCTGTATCCTTTTGTCGGGACACCCCAAGGTGTAACCGGATGGCGCCCTCCGGAGGATTTACCCTCTCCACCGCCGTGAGGGTGATCTACGGGGTTCATCGCAACCCCTCGGACTCTGG
Source organism: Desulfobacteraceae bacterium (assembly GCA_011048855.1). Next base: position 2,472 of record DSCZ01000422.1, read on the forward strand.
GCCGTTTGCCAAGCCAGCGGTTTCTACCGGCTTTGCCTATCGATTTCTTCTCATGTTCGAGGTTGCCAACTTGACCGACAGTGGCCCTGCAATCAAGGTGAATCATCCGAACCTCACCCGAAGGCAACTTTACTTGAGCATATTTGCCCTCTTTTGCCATTAGCTGCGCGGTTCCGCCCGCACCTCTTACGAGCTGCCCCCCGTGTCCTATATGAAGCTCGATATTATGAACGTGAGTTCCCAGAGGCATCTCTCTCAGCGGCAGGGCGTTTCCGATTCGCACCTCCGCCCCTGGTCCGGACATCACTTTATCCCCCGGTTTCATGTGGTTCGGGGCAAGCATGTAGCGCTTCTCCCCGTCAGCATAATGAAGCAGCGCTATTCTCGCGGAGCGGTTCGGATCGTACTCTATCGAGGCCACACGGGCAGGCACACCGTCCTTGTTGCGCCGGAAATCAATAATTCGGTATTTGCGCTTATGCCCCCCACCTCTGTGCCGTGTTGTGGTTCGCCCGAAGCAGTTCCTTCCGCCTGATTTCGGCAAAAACTTCACAAGGCTCTTTTCAGGGGTCGTTCGGGTGATTTCCTCGAAATCCGAATATCCCTGAAACCTTCTGCCCGGTGATGTCGGCTTACTAGTTTTGATGCCCATGATTAACACTCCGTGAGTTCCCGGCATACCCGGGAAAACTACATTCCTTCAAAAAATTCCACTTTTTCACCCGGCGCCAGTCGGACGACGGCCTTTTTCCAATCCGGCCTCTTGCCCAAATTTTTGCCCATTCTGCGTCTCTTGCCCCGTACGTTCATTGTGCGGACTTCGACCACCCTGGTCTTGAGCAGTTTCTCCACAGCCTTCCGTACCTCTATTTTGTTCGCCGCGGGATGGACCTTGAACGTCAACTGGTTGGAGGTTTCCTTCTGCACGGTGGACTTTTCCGTTATCCGGGGCTCTCTTATTATCTGATAGATGTCCACTATGAAACCAATGCCTCCTGTAGCTTCCCAATAACTGACTTATCCATTAGAAGATGATCATGGGTAAGGATGTCATATACGTTCAGCCCCTCGGCTTTCATAACCTTTGCCCATGGAACATTCCTTGAAGAACGATCGAGTCCTGTCTCCATCTGCGAGGTCACGATCAGCGCCTTTCGAACATCGAAATTCTTGATCGCCCTTGCGAACGTCTTTGTTTTTCCATCTGAGATGGAAAAGCCGTCGACCACAATCAGCTTCTTTTCGCCCAGCTTATCGCTGAGGGCCATGCACAGCGCACTTTTCCGGACTTTCTTGGACACCTTTCGATCGTAACTCCTTGGTTGAGGTCCGAAAACGACTCCGCCTCCGCGTCTTATCGGCGAGCCTGCATCCCCGACACGGGCACGTCCGGTTCCCTTCTGACGCCACAGTTTTGCACCGGAACAGTAAACATCCGAGCGTCCCTTGACCGCAGCAGTTCCGGCTCTGCGCCGCGCCAGCTGGCTCACCACTACTTCGTGCAGCACATGCTTTTTTACCGGCACACCAAAAACAGCTTCGGACAGCTCAATTTCGCCGACCTTTTCCTTCTCCAGATTAAAAACATCAACTACAGCCATTTCGTTTTCGACCTTCCTACCGCGCCTATAAAACTTTGGCGATCTCGATCAATCCGTTCTTGGCCCCCGGGACGGCGCCCTTGACAAGAACCACGTCCATTTCGGGCCTGACATCTATCACCGTCAGATTTTTCACCGTGGTTCTCTGAGAACCCATCCTACCGGCCATTTTTCTACCCTTGTATACGCGGCCCGGTGTTGCACTGCACCCAATCGAGCCAGGCACGCGGTGCGACCGGCTTCCATGAGTTTCCCGCCCTCCGGAGAAGCCCCAGCGTTTAATCACGCCCGCGAAGCCGCGGCCCTTGCTTTTACCGGCGACAGTCACCACGTCGCCCGGCTCAAACACATCCGATGTCAGCTCCTGACCCAATTCGAAAGCGTCAGGGTCATCGACGCGGATTTCCCTGAGATGCGAAAAACATTTGCCGTCCACCGCTTTGAAATGTCCCTGCAACGGTTTATTCGTCCTATGCTTCTTTTGTGGATCGAAGCCTACCTGAATTGCATTGTAGCCGTCCTTTTCGACCGACTTTTTTTGAATTACAACACACGGCCCCACCTTCAAAGCCGTTAGGCCGACGCTCTGACCGTCTCCGATAAAGAGCCTCGTCATTCCAAGTTTCCTGCCGAAAAGCATTTTGACCATAATCCGAATACCCCCGCACCTCTCCGTCGGTTCCGTTACAGAGCCTTAACCTCAACGTCCACACCGGCGGCAAGATCCAACCTCATAAGCGCATCCACCGTCTGCTGCGTGGGCTCCAGGATGTCGAGCAGGCGCTTGTGGGTCCTGATCTCGAATTGTTCCCGCGATTTCTTGTTAACGTGCGGCGACCGCAGCACACAGTATTTATTTATGAC
>DSCZ01000419.1 GCA_011048855.1 Desulfobacteraceae bacterium
ATCCTTATTGTCATTGTATGCAGTTGCGGACAACAATCGCACTTACAAAGTGCTCCCACGCTGCCGAGCCGGCTTTTATGTTAAATGCTCTGTGGGAGCGGATTGTATCCGCGAAATCCATATTTTCGGCGTCTGCGTCGGTATCGGCGCCATCTGTTTTCCATGCAGTGCTTTTTTCCGCCGGCTAATAGCTAATGGCTAATGGCTAACAGCTAAAATCTAATCGCTTTTTTAGGTACAACATGAAACATACCATCTCAGAAACCTCCAGAAAGCATCTTTCGGCTACCGTTGCCGCCCGGTTGGCCGAGCTGTCCGATAAGATATTGGCCGCCTACGTGTTCGGGTCTTTCATCGAAGGCAAACCTTATTCGGATATGGATCTGGGCCTCCTGATGTTGAATGATCCTCCGAATCCGGTTGTTTTCGAGATCGAGATCGAAACCGAACTCGAGAAAATCACCGGCTGCCCGGTGGATATAAGGATACTCAACGGTGCTCCGCTGTCCTTCTGCCAGCAGGTGATTCGTAACGGTGAGGTGATCCTCGATTCGGATCCGGATACTCGGGCTGATTTCGAGGGAAGGACCCTTAAAAAATATTTCGATTTTTCACGTTTCCGCACCCGATATCTCCGCGAGGTTTGCCATGCCCCTTTATGATCAAGAGAGACTGCTCAGGCTTATAATGGAGATGAGAAAGAGCGTCAGTCGGCTGAGGTCGCTTTCTGAAATGGATATAGATGGCTTCATCCGTGATCCGGACAAAGTGGCCAGCGCTAAATACAATTTCATCGTAGCCATAGAAGCCTGTATCGACATCTGTAGCCACATCATATCCAGAAACGGCTACAGGGCGCCTGAAGATTATGGTGATACCTTCGCTGTCATGGAGGAAGTCGGGGCTATTGACCCCGGTTTTTCAAGCGAACTGATAAAGATGGCGAAATTTCGAAATCGACTGGTCCACATTTACTGGCAGGTGAACGACGATCAGCTTCATGAAATTCTGCGGACACGTTTGGATGATTTCAAATCCTTTCTGAGCGCAATCGCTGTTTTTCTGGACTTAAGGGATCTGAATGCATTATGAAAATCATCAAAGGTGACGGCGTCGAAAAACGTACATCCCCGGCTTCTCGGCGTCGGTACCGGCTGTTTTCCATGCAGTGCCTTCCGCTTCCGGCCTGCTAACAGCTGATCTCTCATGTTCTGTGGAAGCGGATTGTATCCGCGAAATCCCTTGCTTCGGTTGAAGAGCCGAAAAGATTTTACATCGCTCCGATACGTGACCTCCAAGGAGGTTTCGGGTTTGTTTATCGTTGTCAGCGAAGCGGTTGTCGTTGTCGTAATCGGCTTTCTGAAGTGTCGAAACAACGTTTTGACCTGGTCCGCACGGCGGGTGTGGGGATCGGCATCGGAGTCGAAAAGGCCGCCGATTAGCTTCGGGTACCGACGCCGATAGCGACCCCGACGCCGAGGGACAAGGTTATTTTGACTTTTTAAGACGCCGGCAAAACTGAATATGTGAAAAATATGATTATTTTTAAGCAGGTAAATTCATGAAGTTTGAAAAAAACATAATTTGCATAGGCTCCGGCTATGTCGGTGGAACCACGATGGCCGTCATCGCGGCCAAATGCCCGCACTGCCGCGTGACGGCCGTGGACGTGGACGCGGACCGCATCGCCCGCTGGAACTCGGAGAACCTCCCGATCTACGAGCCGGGGCTCGATGATGTCATCCGGGCGACGCGCGGAAAAAACCTCTTTTTCAGCACGGACATCGAAGGGGCGATAGGCGGGGCGGACATCATTTTCGTGTCCGTGAGCACCCCCACCAAGTCCTTCGGAGAAGGGGAGGGCATGGCGGCGGACCTGCAGTACTGGGAAAAGACGGCCCGGCTGATAGGGGAGGCGGCCCGGGGGGACACGATCGTGGTCGAAAAAAGCACCTTCCCGGTGCGCACCGCTTTCGCCATGGAGCGTATCCTTTCAACGATCAACCGCGGGCTCCGGTTCCAGGTCCTTTCAAACCCGGAGTTCCTCGCCGAGGGAACGGCTGTGCGCGACCTGGAAGAACCGGACCGGGTGCTGATCGGCTCACGCGAGGGTCCCGAGGCTCTCGCGGCCCGGGACGAACTGGTGGCGCTTTACGAGAACTGGGTGCCTCGAGAGAGGATTGTGACCTCGAATATCTGGAGTGCCGAGCTTTCAAAGCTGGCGGCCAACGCCTTCCTGGCACAGCGGGTGTCTTCCATAAACGCCATTTCCGCCTTTTGCGAAAAAACCGAGGCCGACGTCACCGAAGTGGCGCGCGCGGTCGGTATGGACAACCGCATCGGCGCGAAATTTCTCAACGCAAGCCTGGGCTTCGGGGGGTCCTGCTTCAAAAAGGATATCCTGAGCCTGGTCTATCTCTGCAGGTGCTACGGGCTCAACGAGGTGGCTGAATACTGGAACTGGGTCGTGCGCATGAACGAATACCAGAAAAACCGTTTCGTTCAGACCATGCTTACAGCGATGTTCAACACTCTGGCGGGCAAAAAGGTGGCCCTGTTCGGATTCGCCTTCAAGGCCGACACGGGAGACACCCGCGAGACCCCCGCGATCGATGTGGCCCGCAGGCTCCTTGCCGAGCACGCGGACATAACGATCACCGATCCCAAGGCTCTTGAAAACGCACGTAGAGATCTGCACGGGCTGCCGGTGACCTTTTCTCACGATCCTTACGAGGCCGCCGCCGGCAGCGACGCGGTGGCCGTTGTCACGGATTGGAACCTTTACAGGACCCTCGATTACGAAAAAATATTCGAGTCCATGAACAAGCCGGCCTTTGTTTTCGACGGGCGGAACATCCTCGACCACAAAAGGTTGTTTGAAATCGGCTTTAATGTTTATCCGATAGGGAAAGTCCCTCTTGTGCATTTTTGATATTTTCAATGAACTTATTTAAAGAAACAGCAAAATTCATAAGCTGGTTTCAACAGGTTTTGCTTACCTTCTTGCGAATCCGCCCCTGGACAACCACGGGCATTGTCGCCATGTCCGCCGCTTCTCGGATCACAACCGTTCTCACCACATTTCTCCCCCTGAAAGTGGTCCTGCTGGCCGGATCCGATGGCGTACCCAGGTATTTTCGATTTTTCATGGATCCTGAACATAAGGATGCATGGATTTTCGCCCTGGCGCTCGGTGCTGTCGCATGCTATGCCGTTACCGTTTGGCTGGATTCCCTTACTGGAAGGCTTTCGCGGGCTGCCGGCGAGGAAATCCTTCGGGAAGCCGAGACGATTCCGATTATGAACAACCAGGAGGATGCGGCCGGAAACCATTACGCTAAATTCTGCCGCATCCTGGCGGATGGTATTTTTGTTCTGGCTGCGGTTCTTGGTGGCCTTTTTGTCAATTTCTGGTTGTTTGTTTTTATTCCAAGCCTGATGCTTTGTTTTTTTTCTCTTTCCGCCCTGTTTCTGAGGACGGTTGATAGGATGCAACCTTCCGGAATTGCTGTCTACATCCAGGAAAACCTGAGCAATTACACCAAAACACTTTCCAATGTAGTTTTTTTCAGCGGCTTTATTTTCCTGCTCATCCCTTTTCTCGTCTCCGATTATTCGAATATCCTGGCCGCAATTCTTTCCATCATCATCATCCGCCAGCTGCTGGGGGCCCAAACGGGCATCGTAAGGAATGCGGTTCAGCTGGGCAAATCGAGGCACGAAATAAATGCCCTGATTTTCCGTGATGTCCAGCTCGTTCCCAGGGAAAGCCCTATTGAAAAAGTACACAGGGAGCTTTTTCACAAAGAGGCGCGCAGGAGGATCGCGGAACATGAGCTGTCCAAGGTCATGGGGCCCGGAACTTCTCCGGAGGTAAGCTGGCTTGATCCCATCATTCCGGGGCTGGATACCTTTATGATAAAGGTGCGTTCGAAGTCTTCAGGTGAGAATCGCTGCCTTCTGCAGCAGGTGTTTCCCCCGAAACAATACCAGAGACTGGAGCATGAACTTTTTCTTTTCAGGCATATCCCTCGAGCCCATCTGGCTGCGCCTGAGCTGGTCTCGATGTTTTTTGCCGGCCCTTTCCAGTGCCTGATTTGTGATTACGGGTCCGGTCGACCGACGCCTAATTCGGACTGGCCGGACGTGGAGCATCAACTTACACAGCGGATGTGGTCCTGCCGCCCACCTGATGAACTCGTAAGGATATATTCCGCTTCCGCGCCCCTGTTGCATCACCGCTTCAACGGGGAGATCGCCGACCGCCTGGAGATAGCGGCGGACACCGAGGGGGAAATGGAAAAACTCCACAGGTTCCGGTCGATGCTTCCACGGATCAGGGAGAAGCTGCAGTCTATTCCTCTTTACGTGCATAACAGCGATTTAAATCGAAACAATACGGTTCAGCGGCCTGACGGGGAGATTATGATAATCAGCTGGGGCCGTTGGACACTGGAACCCCTTGGGGCGGGTCTGCCTCACCGTTTGCGAAAAAAAGTGCCGGCAGAACTGTTGGGAAAAGTTGGCGCCGTGAGGAAGGATATCCCGAAGGATTTGTCGCGCGAGGATATCCTCACGGCGGCCTGGTGCTTCGACCTGGAAAACCTTGTGAATAAGAAAAGATACAAGGCCGCATTCCAGATGATCGATAAAAGCTGATGTTTAATGTTCTGTGGGAGCGGATTGTATCCGCGAAATCCTTATTTTCGGCGTCGGTGTCGGTATCGGCGTCGGTATCGTCTTTTTTTCATGTAGTTCTTTTGAATTCCGAATCCCTGATGTCCTGTAGTACCGCCGTCCCCGCCACGGCCTTTATTCGCCTGTAGTTCAGCCGTTGTCAGTGGAGCGCAAGCGGAACGGTTGTCGTTGTCGTAATCGTCATCGATCTTTTTGGAGTGCCGAAACAAAGTTTTGGCCTGGCCCGCACGGCCGGTG
>DSCZ01000315.1 GCA_011048855.1 Desulfobacteraceae bacterium
ATTTATACCATTTATGCATAAGAGCCGGATAACAATCATTCCACCTTCCACGAAATGATCTTTAACTGCTTCTCCGATTTTTCCAACACAACAGATACCCCGCGCCTCATCTGCCCCTTTACTCCTTCGGATGAAATTTCGAAATGCGATGAAACCACAGTGACAACATCGGGATCAAGGCTGAAATCCGCCATCCCTGCCACCTGCTTATACCACGAGGTGCTTTGAATATCATTGTTCTCGTCTTCCCTGTAAGAAGCCATATCCAAGGCCATTTCAAAATCCATCCGATCCGAAAGTGACCACAGGACTACAGGCGGTGCCGTGTTGATGTTCACCTTGCCGTCTCCATGCACGGTAAGGAACTTTCCGATACCGGCATTATCATCCGTTCCGTAAAAGATTTCGGGAGTTATACCCTTTACCAACAAAAGCTCTTCTATGCTTCCCATCGGCCCGTTTCTGCAACTGTAAGGTTTTTCAAGAGACATGTAGTATGAATTTTCAGCGCCGAAATGCGTCACCTCGTCGTCAGGATCCAGCCAATCCGTGACAGCATCAAGGATATCCTCTATTTCCTCCGATCCCAGTCTGAAATCCCCGAAACTCAGAAAGCGCCTTAGCAGTTGGGTATAACGAAGGTTTACGACCCCGCTTTCATCGACAAGTCTGTTGATGTTTATCTTGCGGGATGCATCAATTATCGTCAACTCTCCCCCTCCATCAATGCACAACGAACTGAGGAGAGAGCTCATCAGATCCTTGTCCGCCCAATCATCCAACAGAGAATCCGCCCCGTCCGCCGCTGCATGCTCTTTCAGCGCTGCCATGGCCAGGGCCACTCCTGATCGGGCCGTTGATTTGAGAGTAATCCCGTCATGCACATTGGCAGAGGCGATCAGCTCATCACGCATAGCCGCATTGAATTCAAGGGTTATCGCCACCAGCAGACCGATGACCATAACCGCAAGCAGCAGAGCAAACCCCCGGCTGTCACGGAGTCGATTCACCATTGTGCCGATTCACCTCCGGGATCACCACATCCGTGGTGAAAATAAACGGTGTCTCCGGCGCGGCCGGGTCCTTGAAAAAAAGCTTCACAGTAACACGGTGCGGCATCCGGCCTGACATTCTCACATCTGTGGAATCCCAGCCGTCCAGCTCTTCATCCCCCCGGTGGTAAGTAAAATTGACTCCGGTCAATTTTTCGCACAAAATATACCCCCCGCTTCCCTCATCCGGGACTTCGGTGCCGAACGGCGTATCGACACGGAATAGCGCCAGTGTTTCCCCATCGTCCTGTTCCCTGGGGTCATATATGATCTCCGATTCGACAGGCAGACCACCGGAGCCGTCCAGAACCACCCGTGCCCTTGAAAGGAAACGTAGAAAATCCCCGCCGTATTCTCCGAGGGTTCTGTCTCTTCCCTCGAAAGCCCCGAACACTCGCCCGGAACCTGTCTTACCCCCGTCCACGGCAGGTAGAAAGGAAGATTCCAAGTCCTCGCTGATACGATCGATCGCCACCCGCGCCATATCGTAAATTTCAGTATCGGCACCAACCTTCTCCATTATTCCGAGACTCGCCCTGTAAGAACCGAATAAAAGAGAAAGAAGAACAGCAAACAACGAAGCAGAAACAAGAATTTCGATCAGGGTAAAACCTTTCTCATTTTCAGGCACGTGAAGCATCGAAAAAGTTTCCACCAATGAAGGTCGACGGCGTCGTAAAAAGTCCAATCCCGCGGCACGCGGGATTACGATTCATCCTTCGTCGCTGCAGCGTACTATTAAGTACGTCTCACTCCCCAGGATTCGTCCCGCTATGCGGGAAAGCTTTTTCCATAGCCGTCTCATTTATGAGTTCTTACGAACTCATCAAGATTCATCTGTCATTCCGGAAGATAAAGATACCTCCACAATGTGTAACTAAGGCCGACCACCCCTTCCCTTGTAACGACAATCTCCACGCGTCGTAAATGATCCGCCACGTTCGGCGGGTCGTCGAAATATGGTCTCTCCAGTGACGCCTGCCAGACATAACCGGGGAATTCGTCTCCGAAATCCCCTGAACCGTCAATCAAGTCGCGCGGATCCATCGTTTCGTATCGAGCAAGGATGGAATTTGCCAGCAGCGACGCGGTTGTGGAAAATCTCGCCTCCGCGGCCAGCGATACACCCTGGCTTTGAGAGCCGAGCACCGCGGTAAGGGCCACAGCCACCATTGAAAGGGCCACCATCACCTCGATAAGGGTAAAACCTTTTCCTGGAAAATTTCCCATACCGGATCAGGCACCTTCACCATTCCCTGAAATCAATATATTCATCATAAAAACGTTCTTTTGGTAAAAACGGCCGAAAACTCAATGTAAACTCCCTGCCGGTATCATCTGTCAGATGGATTGCCGAAGGTTGCACATAGCCCTTGCGTGTTATGGTTATCGACGCATCCCCGCTGGAAATCGTGCCCTCCCCCTTCAGCCATATATCCGATATCCTCACATCCCCTTGAATTCGGATCCCGTTTTCACGGGCAAACGAGCGATCATCTATATTCATATCCCGAGACTCGACCCAGTATATGCCTGAATCCAGGTCGAACCGGAGGAAAAAATCTTTCTGATCACGCTGAGCCTGGCCTCTGAGTTCGCGCATCATCCCGGCCAGCCGCCGTGTAGACCCCTTGAGATCATCCGACAGGAGGGTATGCCGCAGACGTGGCAGCGCCAGAGTTCCCATCAAACCGACCAGCACCATCACCACGATCAATTCGATCAACGTGTAGCCTTGAACGCTTCGCCTGGTCACGGATCAACCTCCAGAAGCAGTAATTACCCCTATTCCGCATCCCAGTTGTTAATATCCGCGTCGGCTCCTTCGCCTCCAGGCTCCCCGTCGGCTCCGTAGGACATTAAATCGAAGTCTCCATGCAGCCCCGGAGAAAGATAAACATATTCATTCCCCCAGGGGTCCTCAGGAACCCTCCCTTTTTCGAGATATCCACCTTCCCTCCACTTTCTGGGAAGTTGTCCAACGCTTGGAGCTTCAACCAGTGCCTGGAGTCCTTGCTCGGTGGAAGGGTAGACTCCATTGTCGAGTTTATAGAGCTTGAGAGCCGTTTCGATACTTTCAATTTGAATCCGGGCCTTCATTCTGCGCGCTTCCTCGGGTCTCCCCATGATCTTGGGAACAATCAATCCGGCAAGTATCCCCAGGATCACGATAACGACCATGAGCTCTATCAGCGTAAAACCTTCATTCGACTTATTTATTCCTTTCATTTTCATTCCCTTCCATCGTTCCCCATACGGTGTTTCCGGATGGACATTACCTGATCATCTGGTTCATCTCGAAAATCGGAAGCAATATTGAAATCACGATGAACCCGACAACAACCCCCATCACCAGGATCATCAAAGGCTCCAGCATGGAAGTCATCGCCATTAATCTACTTTCCGCTTCGCGTTCATACACATCAGCGATTTTATCGAGCATCGTTTCGAGATCCCCGCTCTGCTCCCCCACCGAAATCATTTGAACCACCATGGGTGGAAACCACCTGCTGCGGGAAAGGGGGCCCGCTATGCTCGTTCCCTGTCCGATGTTCTCCATTGCGTCATCTATGGCTTCGGCGATCGCATTGTTATTGACTATATTGCGCACGATCTTCATTGCGGTCAGCACGGGGACCCCACTCCTGAGAAGGCTCCCCAGAGTTCTTCCAAAACGTGCCATGGCCATTCGGATATGAATCCCCCCCATCAGAGGGGCCCTGAGTCGTATTTCATCCCAGATGCGTTTGCCTCTCTCGCTCTTAACGAGCCTGACCGTGGCAACAACTATTCCTGCAGCTATTCCTGCCAGAAGCCACCAGAAGGATTTGAGAAAACTGCTGGCTCCGATAAGGAGTACGGTGGGAAGAGGCAGGGTCTGCTGCATTTCGATAAAGATCCGTGTAATGTTAGGTACAATAAATGTTATCAGAAAAAAAAGAATCAAGGAACCGATGATCATCATCAGAATAGGATAAGCCAGAGCCGCCTTGAACCTGCTTGTAAGGGCCTGCTGACTCTCGCTGAAATCGGCGAGCCGAGCCAGGACCAGATCCAGTGAACCGGAAGCTTCTCCCGCCCGAACCATGTTCACATATATCTGAGAAAATAATTTAGGATGTTCAGACAGCGCATGTGCCAGGCTGTTGCCTACATTGACAGACTCCTTCACCTGCGCCAAAACCCGGGTGAAAGCCGGATTGCCGCTTTGCGCCATCAAGGCATCCAGCGCAGCGACAAGATTTACACCGGCCCCGATAAGTATCGCCAGCTGGCGTGTGGCCGCCGTCACCTCGCCGGAACTGACCCTCGAAAAATGCACGGACAGCGAAATGGATCTGCCCGGAGTTTCCTTTTGGGTCGACCCGCTCTCCCTCACTTCAATCGGGTAAACCCCGTTTCCGCGAAGCTTCTGCCTCGCCGCCTGAGGACTGTCGGCGTCGACAATACCTTTCGTCGTTTTGCCGGCTCTATCGAGAGCCGTATATTCATAGACCGGCATTGACCCACCCGTATCGCACGCCCCCTAAGCCCTGTATGGCAACACCGGGTGCGGCCGTTGAAGTGACGGAAAATATGTTAACAGCGGCACCCCGACGTGTCAATGCAACATGCAGCATACAATGCGGTGGTTGGGGAAAAAGCATAGAGCATCTTGACTTGCAGATCACCGTCTTTTAGCATCAGTTGCAGATTCAGGCAGCCTCGAAACTTTTATGCCTTCACCCGTCACTGCCTGGGATAACTAGTGCCCATCCGGAAATGCCGGACGGGCACAGCGAAGTTTCCAGATCGGAAATGAGGGATTTTGCCCAAGATCAAGAAACCGGGGACCCAAAGCGAAGCGATTGGGGACTGAGCACCCGAA
>DSCZ01000495.1 GCA_011048855.1 Desulfobacteraceae bacterium
CTCCGACCGTGATCAGTCAGATGGTCGCGGAAGCACTGGGTGTGCGTCCCGAGGATGTGCGGGTGACATTCGGGGACACCGCACTATGCCTGTGGGATGCCGGCACACACGCGAGCCGGCATACCTTCATGGCAGGGAAGGCGGCGTTGATCGCCTGCGCCGATGCCAAAAGGCAGATCCTGGAGATCGCAGTCGAACAGATACCCAAGCTTGTCAACCGGGGTTTAAAACGTCAGAAAAGAAAAGATCCTTCATTCGTTCCCCCCGACCTGGACTGGAGCCTCGTGGCGGATCCTGAGGCCATGGACATCCGGGACGGGTTTATTTTTCCGAAAACCCGGCCTGACCACCCGGTTTTCAGGGTGGACGTCCGCAGTGTTTTAAAAGCCGGGCTTCACGTGGGCACCGGTGAAAGCAAGGTCGTCATGGCCGAAGCCTTCTATGATCCCCCGACAGAAATGCTTGACCGTGAGATGAAGGGAAACCTTTCCTGCTCCTACGCGTTCGGTACAACAGGGGCAGAGGTTGAAGTGGACCGGGAAACGGGCCGGGTCAAGATATTGAACCTGGTGGCGGCACACGATGTGGGCCGCGCGATAAATCCCCGGCTGCTGCTGGGGCAGGTCTACGGCGCCGTTTACACCGGTGTAGGTTATGCTCTCACCGAAGAGATCAAGGCGGTGAACGGGCGCGTAGTGAATGGTAATTTCCGAGACTACCAGATCCTGACCGCAATGGATGTCTTTCCGGTCGAACCGGTAATCGTCGAACCCGATGATGAGGCCGGCCCCTTCGGCGCAAAAGGCGTTGGGGAGCCCGGCCTGGTACCGACGGCCCCCGCGATAGCCAATGCAATATATGACGCCGTGGGAGTAAGGATCAGGGACCTGCCTATCACTCCGGAAAAGGTGCTGGCCGCACTTAAAGAAAGAGAAGAATGTTGACGAGTCGAAAAATTCCACATCCGGACTCTGAACCTGGAGGTACAAATGGATAAATTTTTCCGCCTCGGTTGTGATATCGGAGGCACCTTCACCGATTTTGTATTGTTGAACGACAGGACCGGTGAGATCGTTATCAACAAATGTCTGACGACTCCGGGGGATCCTTCCGACGCAGTTGAGCGGGGTATCCTGGAACTGAAGTCCGGATGCGAAGGATTTATCGATTGCCTCGATGAAGTAATCCACGGCACAACGCTGGTGATCAACTCGATCATCGAACGCAAGGGGGCCAGGACCGGGCTTATTACAACAAGGGGATTCCGGGACGTGCTGGAACTAGGCCGGGAGATACGCTACGCTCCCTACGACGTATTTGCGGAGTTTCCCGTTCCGCTGGTACCGAGACGGTTCCGCATGGAGGTGGATGAAAGGATCAGAAGCGACGGCAGCATCCTCGTGCCGCTGGATATGTCCGCGGCCCGTGACGTTATCCGGCGTCTTCTTGATATGGGAGTTGAATCGATCGCCGTTTGCCTGCTCAATTCTTTCGAAAACCCTTCCCATGAATTCAAGATAAAAGATCTTATCGCCGAGGAAGCCCCCGATATTCCTGTGTCGATTTCCTACGAGGTCCTGCCTCAGATCAGAGAATACGAACGCACGAGCACGACGGTCGCCAACGCTTATGTGAAGCCGCTGACCGGTCGGTATCTGGCGAAGCTTTCCTCGCGTCTTGAGGCGATGGGAAGCACCGGACAGCTTTTTATAATGCTTTCAAGTGGAGGGATCACATCGGTTGAAACTGCCGCCGAATTTCCTGTTCGGATCATAGAATCCGGTCCCACCGCGGCGGTTATTTCCGGCGAATATTACGGTAAACTGTTTGGAATTCCGGATATTTTCTGCTTCGACATGGGCGGGACCACGGCCAAATCATGCCTGATTCAACGGGGTTCGGCGGGTGTTGTGCCGACATTCGAAGTGGGCAGGGTGCAGCGTTTCATGAAGGGAAGCGGGCTCACGATCCAGGTGCCGGTAGTCGATTTAATGGAAATCGGCGCCGGGGGCGGGAGCATCGCCAAGGTGAGCAGGTTGGGTACTCTTCAGGTGGGGCCGGAAAGCTCGGGTGCCGATCCCGGCCCGATCTGCTACGGCCGGGGTGGACAGGAGCCGGGGGTGACCGATGCAGACCTGCTGCTGGGCTACCTGGACCCCGATTATTTCCTGGGGGGCGAGATGAATCTGGATACGGAGTCGGCGCGCAGCGGAATCCAGGAAAAAATAGCCGGTCCTCTTTCTGTTCCGTTCATTCAAGCGGTATGGGGGATCCATGACCTGATAAACGAGACCATGGCGGCTGCGGCCAAAACTCATATAGCCGAAAAAGGGGGAAATCCGAAAGTTGTCACTGTCATCGCGTTCGGCGGTGCCGGCCCGGTCCATGCCTACGGCCTGGCAAAGAAGCTGGGAGCCCCGCGGTTCATTGTGCCTCCGAATGCCGGGGTGGGCTCTGCCCTGGGTTTTTTTACCGCCCCGCGTGCGTTTGATCTTGTCCGCAGCCACAAAGCTCCCCTTATGACGGCCGATTTCGTGGAAATAGAAAAGATCTTCGACGCCATGGAAGCCGAGGGGGCGAGAACACTTGCAGCAGGAGACGTAGCGGGGGATGTCTGTTTCGAACGTTCGGTGGATGTGAGATTCGTCGGCCAGGGAAGCGAGACGAACATCCCGGTGCCGGAACGGGATTTCACCGAAACCGATCCCGGCACGATCCGGGCGCGGTTTGACGAAATATACGAAAAACTATACGGCCGCACCTACCCGGAATCCCCGGTGGAGTTCATAAACTTCCGGGTCAGGGCGAGCCTGCCGAAACGGCTCCTTGAACTGCCGAAGATAAAAAACACACCGGCGTCGCCCGGAGATGTTGTTAAAGGTGAGCGGAAAGCCTACTGCCCTATCGAGGGTGATTTCATCGACTACACTGTATATGACCGGTACAGGTTGGGTCCGGGTGCGGAGTTCCACGGGCCGGCCATCATAGAAGAGCGTGAATCGACGGTGATTGTTGGAGCAGATGCGGGGGCAAGGGTTGATGAATATGGATTTGTCTGGGTGGAAATGGGCGTCTGAAACAGGTGCCGGAAATCATCAAGGAGGGAAAAATGGCGGATAAATTTGATCCGATAACCCTGGAGATTCTCTGGCGGAGGTTGATTTCCATTGTCGATGAAGCCGACGGCGCCGTGGCCCGGACTGCTTTTTCGAGCCTGTTGCGGGATGCCCACGACTACACCTGTATGTTCACGGATCGGGCCGGCAGGGAGCTTGCGCAGGGCACTTTCGCCACCCCCGGACAGTCAGGTGCGATGGCCCTGGGAATCAAGCGCCTGGCGGCCGGGATGCCGGCCGGGAGTCTTCACCCGGGTGATGTGTTTATCACGAACGATCCATGGGCGCTCGCCGGGCATTTGAACGACGTGTGCGTTATGAGCCCGATATTTTACAGGGGGGAGCTCACGGCCTTCACGGCTTGTGTATTTCATCACAGCGATATCGGCGGCAGGGTGTCTTCGGACAACCAGGACGTGTTCGAGGACGGCCTTTTCATTCCGTTGGTGAAGCTCTACGATGCCGGTACACCAAACCAGGCGGTGTTTGACATGATCCAGTGGAACGTACGCACTCCCGATGAAGTCATCGGGGACATACGTTCCCAGATAGCCGCGAACCATGTGTGTTCGGAAAAAGTCGTGCAGATGCTCACGGAGTATCATATGGAAAATCTGGACGGGCTTGCCGGTGAGATCATTTCCCGGACCGAGGCCAGCATGCGTGGTGCGATCGAAACGGTACCGGACGGCGTCTACAGGGCCGAGGGCATCATCGAGCAGATGGAAGGTAAGGATGATGTTGTGATTAAGGCGGCCGTGCACGTCCATGGGAGCGACATCGTGGTGGACCTGGACGGTTCTTCTCCGCAGGTGGACTGGGGCGGGAACGTCGTGCTTAATTTTACGTATGCGTATGTGTTTATGGCTATCAAGAGCATGTTTGATCCGGAGATCCCTAACAATGACGGATGCGCGGCGCCGATACGGCTGAGGGCTCCTGAAGGTTCAGTCGTGAATTGCCGCTTTCCTGCCGCTGTGGCGGCCAGGATGCAGATCGGACATTTTTTAACCGAGATCATTTACCGGGCGATGGCCGATGCGATGCCGGACCGGGTGATAGCCGGAAGCGGAGGCACCCCCGCGACCATGAATGTCTTTTACGGCAGGCGCAACGATGGAACCCCCTGGCACAGCGTGATCATAAGAGGTGGCGGTATGGGCGCAGGGGCCGATAACGACGGTTACTACGACTATATATTTCCTGCAAACGGCGCCAATACGCCGGTGGAAATCTTCGAGAGCGACACTCCGCTGATTGTCGAAAAGCGAGAATTGATCCCGGACTCGGGCGGCGCGGGAAAAATGAAGGGCGGGCTCGGGCGGCGCGTGGTTTTCCGGGTGCCGGACGACGAATACTCACCATTGCCCCCGGTGAATCTGGGGATACAGTCCGGGCGGTTCCGCTATCCACCCGAGGGCCTGTTTGGGGGAAAACCGGGGGCGAAGGCCCGGTTCACCGTAAATGGAGAACCGGGGAATCCTTATGGGCTCACAAGGCTTGTGCCCGGTGATGTGGTGGTCATGGATGCGGCAGGAGGAGGCGGGTACGGTGACCCGCTGGAGAGGGACGGAGAAATGCTTTCCGAGGATGTGCTGCAGGGGTATGTGACTGTTGAAGGTGCAGCCCGTGATTACGGGATTGTAATAGATCCTGAAGACATGCCGGAGGAAGCGCTTAAGCGTTGAAGTGAAATGGAATTCCGGCAACTGACCGGCAGCCGTCAAACCGACCTTCGGGGTAGATATCGAACTTTGAGCCTGAATCTTTTCGACCCCGACCCCGA
>DSCZ01000596.1 GCA_011048855.1 Desulfobacteraceae bacterium
ACCCTGTACTTCTCACAGGGTCACTTAGCGGCGGCGACCGGAAGCGTTTACTGGAGCGCATCTCCTCCGGGCGCTGCAATCCAGTAATCGGCACACATTCCCTGATACAGCAGGATCTGGTTTTTAGAAACCTGGGACTTGTCATCATAGATGAGCAGCATCGTTTCGGCGTCAGGCAGCGCCGACAGCTGGATCGAAAAGGGAAAAGTCCACACATGCTGGTGATGTCGGCTACGCCGATACCCAGAACACTGGCAATGGCCCTTCACGCGGATCTCGATGTCTCTACGATCACCGAGCTTCCTGCAGGCCGTAAACCGGTAGTTACAAGACTGGCTTGGCCTGAGCACAAAAGGGATCTTTACCGGAGCCTGGTCGCGAGGCTGTCTTCCGGGCAGCAGGCGATCGTTGTCTGCCCGCTGGTGGAACGCAGCGAAGATTCCGACATCAAGAGTGCCGAGGAAATGTATTCGGCCCTGCGGGGACTTCTCGAACCTCGGTTTCGCGTCGGACTCGTCCACGGGAGACTCCCGGCAGAAATCAAAGACGAAATCATGGAAAAATTCAAAAAGGGGAGTTTGGACCTCCTCGTCGGAACTACGGTCATCGAATTGGGTGTTCATGCACCTGGGGCGACGATGATGATCGTCGAACATCCGGAGCGTTTCGGGCTGGCCCAGCTGCACCAGCTCCGCGGCAGGGTCGGAAGAGGAAATGCGGGTGGAGTGTGCGTGCTGGTATGCAGGAAGGGGTTGGCCGGGGAGCCGCTGAAGCGCATCTCGGTGATGACCAGCTGCAGCGACGGCTTCCAGATAGCCGAATACGACATGAAAATGAGGGGTCCCGGTGAACTTTCCGGGCTCCGGCAGGCAGGTGCCGGAGAAGTTGAAATCCGCGACGTCCTGCGGGAGCCCGGACTTCTGAAAGCGGCACATGAAGCGGCCAAGACCATTCTCGATAAAGACCCTCTTCTCACCGCCCCCGAACACGCGGTGCTTCGAAGAATGCTTGACCCGGAAACCCGAGCTTTTTGAACCTGAAACTGAAATTTGACCTTGTTTTTTTCCCCTTGATTGGAATATAGAAAAGATTCAATTAGCATAAACATGAAAATGTTTGAACATTTCGAAGAGGTCTGAATGGATACGATCAGCATCGGAATTATCGGATTTGGAACGGTCGGAGCCGGCACGTATGAATTACTGACCGCAAACAGCGACCTTATAACCCGGAAAGTCGGCGTTCCGGTGGTTGTAAAAAAAATCGCCGATCTGGACACGGAAACCGACAGGGGTGTTCCCGTAGACCCCGCCCTTTTAACCACTCGCGCCTCGGAGATCATCCAGGATCCGGAAATAGATATCGTTGTTGAACTTATCGGCGGCACCGGGACGGCATGCGAACTCATTTTGAAGGCAATGTCCGCAGGAAAGCATGTTGTCACCGCGAACAAGGCACTGCTAGCCACCCACGGCAGCAGGATTTATCAGCAGGCGGTTGAATATGGTTTGGGGTTCGGATTCGAGGCAAGCGTCGGAGGAGGAATCCCGATTCTGGGATCACTGCGCACCGGGCTTTCCGGAAACGACATTCAAACCGTGATGGGAATCCTGAATGGAACGTCCAACTACATCCTGACGAAAATGTCACGTGAGGGCAGAGCCTACGAAGACGTGGTTCAAGAAGCAGTGAGGCTCGGGTTCGCGGAAGACCCCCCGGATCTTGACGTGAAAGGAATCGATACCGCTCACAAATTGGCGATCATCACCTCGATAATTCTGGGACGATCCGTCCCTCTGGAAAAGATCCACTGCGAAGGAATAACCTTTCTCACTCCCGACGACATCTACTTTGCCGGAGAATTCGGATTCTGCATAAAATTACTGGCAATAGCCAGGATAAACGGCGACACGCTCGAGGCGAGGGTCCATCCGGCGATGATTCCAAAGACCCACATCCTGGCGAACGTTCTCGACGCCTATAATGCCATCTACCTGGAAGGGGACTTCGTGGGACCGAATCTGTATTACGGGCTGGGAGCCGGGCGTAAGCCCACGGCAAGCGCGGTGGTGGCCGACATCATTGATCTTTCGCGACGGATTTGTGCCGGAGTCGAGGTGTTTCCGCCTCCGCTGAGTCATGCGAAGCCTTCGGCATCCCCGGTGCGGGTCAAACCCATCGATGAACACAACGCACCATACTATTTCAGATTTTCCGTGGTTGACAGGCCGGGGGTTTTATCCAAGCTGTCCGGGATCCTTGGTGAAAACGGTATAAGCATTTATTCGGTGATACAGAAGGGCAGGAATCTCAACGGGTCGGTGCCGGTAGTGATTCTTACACATGAAGCGAGGGAACAGGATGTACAAAATGCACTCCGGACGACTTCCGGCCTCGACGTGTTGACCGACATCCCGGTGATGATCCGCGTAGAAGGATCAAATCAATAAAATTGGAGACCTCTTGGCTGCCGCTTGCCGGCGTTTTTCTTACGCCGGCGCGGAATTTTCGACGATGAAGGGGATTTCCGAAAGGAAGAAAAATGAAGTATGCTTTTTTGGTCGGTGACGGAATGGGGGATTACCCGTTGCCGGAACTTGGTGGGAAAACCCCGCTGGGGGCCGCAGCAACCCCAAACATGGACCTTATCGCTTCATGCAGGCTCGGAAGCCTCCAGACTATACCCGAAGGAATGGATCCCGGAAGTGATGTCGCCAACCTTTCTCTCCTGGGTTATGATCCTCGGAAGTATCATACCGGGCGATCCCCGTTCGAAGCCGCGAGCATGGGGGTGGATCTCGCCCCGGGGGAAGCGGCTTTCAGGATGAACCTGGTAACGCTCGACATACAGTCCGAAGACCATATCCTGATGGTCAGCCACAGCGCCGGAGATCTTACGACAGAGGAAGGAACCGCCCTGGTCGAAGCGATTGCGTCTTCAATCGAGGTGCCGGGGGGCAGATTTTTCCCCGGTGTCGCCTACAGGCACCTTATGACATGGCGGGACGGGCCGCTGAACGTCAAAACACTGCCTCCCCACGATTACCTGGATCGTAATATAGCCTCATATCTCTTGATGGAAGGATCAAACCCTGTTCCTAAGTTAATCCGCAGGTCCTGGGATATACTGAAGAATCACCCGGTCAACCGGCAAAGAAAAAAACAAGGCCTGAATGAGGCGAACAGCATATGGCTCTGGGGTCAGGGCACGGCCCCTGAACTGCCCCGTTTCAAAAGCCTGTACGGGATTTCCGGAGGCGTAATCTCGGCCGTCGACCTGATAAAAGGCATCGGTGCGTACGCCGGCCTGGAATCGATCCACGTGCCGGGCGCAACCGGGTATCTGGACACCAATTACATCGGCAAAGGGGAAAGTGCCATCGATGCATTGAAAAAACTGGATTTCATCTTCGTCCATGTCGAGGCGCCTGACGAAGCTTCCCACAACGGTCGCGTCGACGAAAAAATGCATGCGATAGAATCATTCGACAGGGATGTTGTCGGAACGGTGCTGAAAGGCCTTTCCGGTACTGGAGATTTCAAGATTATGGTCGCCACTGATCACTACACTCCGATCTCGAAGCGCACCCATTCGACGGAACCTCCACCTCTTGCATGGGCATCAGGCCCGGAACTGGAAAAAACAGCCGGGGGGAAAGGATTCAACGAAAAGGATGCCGCTGAATCCGCTTTGTTTTTTGAAAACGGCTGTAAAATGATGAAAGCATTTATCACAGACTGACAAACGGTTCAAAAACATGACAAAAAAGGAGCACATCAAATGAAGATTCTGATTTTCGGCCCGAACGGAAGCGGGAAAGGGACACAGGGGGCTGTAGTCAAAGACAGGTATGGGATCCCCCACATTGAGACCGGGGTGATTTTCCGCGAAAACATTTCACAGGGGACCGCTCTTGGAAAAGAGGCCAAAGATTATATCGACCGGGGAGAACTGGTGCCCGACGGGATAACAATACCCATGATCCTGGACCGCCTCGGCCGCGAAGACTGCAAGGAAGGGTGGCTCCTGGACGGGTTTCCCCGGAACCTTGCCCAGGCCGAAGCCCTGGACCGGGCACTGAACGAAAAAGGCATGTCGGTGGACGTTGTTATCGAGATCGTCCTCGACCGCCAGACCGCGAAAAATCGGATAATGGGGCGGCGCCTGTGCATCAACGACAACAATCACCCGAACAACGTTTTCATAGATGCAATCAAGCCGAAGGAAGGCAGATGCAGGGTATGCGGCGGTGATCTGAAAACCAGATCCGACGACCAGGACGAAGCGGCGATCGACCAGCGCCACGGCATATATTACGACACCGAAACCGGAACAATGGCTGCCGTGAATTATTTCAAAAAACGTTCCGGACAAAACGGCGCGGGTCCCGCAATCGTTCCGGTGGATGGACGTCCCGGTGTAAAGGAAGTTTCAGCGGAGCTGATTCGGAAACTGGACGCTGTAGAAGCAGTAAAATAACATCCTAATGCGAAAAAGGGGAGCGCCGGCTCCCCCTCGAAAAATCATATGGGGTGAGTGAAGGGACTCGAACCCTCGGCGTCTGGGGCCACAACCCAGTGCTCTACCAGCTGAGCTACACCCACCGTGCATACCGGTATTCTTAGCACAAATTTTATTTTTTGCAATAAAAAGTTTAGCGTCTTTTTTCGTAACACTTTAGCCCTTTATAAAATTCGAAAGGAAATCATGCTCCCTTTCTGAAGTGACCAGCGGGAGGACGCCGTCTTTTTGCGATTTATCCGTGGGGGAAACCCCAGCTCGACGAAGGCGAGAATGGGGAGGGGGCGGAACTCCCCCATGGATAAATCGCAAAAAAGACCAGTCCGGGAGCTTCGGAACGTAAGAAAGGGTGCATGATTTCCACACAGTTATTG
>DSCZ01000020.1 GCA_011048855.1 Desulfobacteraceae bacterium
CTCCGTTACTGTGCTGGCGGTGGTCAACGACACTGAAAGAGTGGTTGAAATTGTGGTCGACGAAAAAATATGGGAGGCACAGGCGGTTCTGTGTCATCCTCTGGTTAACACATCGACCCTGGTGGTGCCAAAAGAGGACTTCCGCCGTTTTCTGGATGTCACCGGTCACCCGGCGAGGGTCTTATCAGTGCCTGCAAGGCTTACAGGAGAAAAAAATGAATCTTAACATAACTCATGTTACGAGCGAAGTTTTCGAATGGGACCGTCCGACTATCTGGAACGGGAGCCATTTCTACGACAAAGGGAGGTTGCATAAGGTTACAGTTTATACCGATCAGGGACTTGTCGGAAGCGGGTGGAACGGAGGTACGGCTTCGACCAGGCCGTTCGGCCTGATGCCACGGTTCGTCGATTATTACAGGCCGTTAATGATCGGTAAAAACCCCCTTGACACTCGCAGGCTTCTGATTGATCTATGGGAGCGGCAGATAAAAATCCTTGGACCGGCCGGTCTTCATACCCAGGCGCTTGCTGCGCTTCTGGCCGCCTGCGCGGATATAAAGGGCAAGGCGGCCGACCTTCCCCTCTACAAGATGCTCGGGGGCGCAAAGGAGAGAGTGCGTGCATATATTGCCGGTGGTTACTATGCCGAGGGTAAAGACCTTTCCAGGTTGAAGGACGAGATGATCTACAATGTCGAAGAGCTGCATGCAACCGCGGTCAAGATGAAGATTGGAGACCCGTCGACCGGCGTTTCCGGGGATATGGAGCGGATCGCCGCTGTAAGGGAGGCTGTGGGGCCGGAAGTACTTCTTCTTACAGACGCCAACTGTGCATGCGACCGGGAGACTGCCATGGAGTTCGCAGATGCGATGGCTCAATATGACGTTTACTGGTTCGAAGAACCACTCCCGATCTACGACTTCGACGGCTACCGGGCGCTCGCTTCCCATTCTTCGGTAAAGATAGCAACGGGTGAGAATTATTATGTTTTTTCGGATTTCGAAAATTTACTCGATCACAAGGGTGTGTCGGTTCTCAATGTGGACGTGGCTATTTGCCCGGGCTACGATGTTGCAGAAGACGTAGCGCGCGCGGCTTTGAATCGAGGCGTTTCGATCGCCCCCCATGGCTGCCAGGAACTTCAGCTTCCACTCGTTGCGGGTGTGGCGAACGGAGAACTGCTCGAATATTATCCTCCCGAGGTTGATCCTTTACGGGGCGAAATGTTTCAACCTTCTCTGGTTCTGGCACCGGACGGGTTTGTCGACGTTCCCTCGGCACCCGGGATAGGTTTCGAGCTGAATATGGACCTTCTGAACAGATATCGGGTCGCGTGATGGAATCCCTGGAAACATGGTATTTGCGAGTCGAGGAGGCTGCAGCCCTGCTCAGGGGCAATGCGCATATGACTCCGGTCATGACTTCAAGCACCCTGGATCGGCTCTTGGGTGCGAGAGTGTATCTTAAATGCGAGAATTTTCAACGCATGGGGGCTTTCAAGTTCCGGGGCGCTTTTAATGCAATGTCCAGGCTGAGCGAAGAGGCGAGAAGGAAAGGCGTGGTTACTCATTCGTCGGGAAACCACGCCCAGGCTGTGGCGCTTGTAGGTCGTCTGCTGGGTATTCGTACCGTGATCGTGATGCCGGACAATGCACCCGTAATCAAGCGGACGGCGACGGAGGGCTACGGGGCTGAAGTTGTTGAATACGATCCGGAAAAAGGCGACCGGCAGGAAATATCGATGCGGCTTGCGCAAGAACACGGCTATCATCTGGTTCCGCCTTTTGATGATGCAGACATTATAGCCGGGCAGGGGACAGCCGCACTCGAGCTTTGCAGCCAGACCGAAGGCTTGGATGTCGTGCTTTGCCCGTGCGGAGGAGGTGGGCTTTTGAGTGGTACCGCGGTGGCGGTGAAAGGATCGTGCCCTGGATGTCGGGTGGTCGGCGTTGAGCCGGAGCTTGCAAACGATGCCTGCCTGTCTTTTCAAACCGGAACGCTTCACACCATTCGCAACCCCCCTACAATTGCAGACGGCACCAGGACCCCGTCTCTGGGGAGACTGACTTTTCCGATGGTGCTGGAGTTCGTGGACGATATGAAATCGGTCTCCGAGAATGCGATCCGGGAAACGGTCAGATTTTTGTTCGATAGAATGAAACTTGTTGTAGAGCCGTCCGGGGTGCTTGGGCTGGCGGCTCTTCTTGAGGGAAAGGTTGAGGCAAGCGGGCGCATCGGAGTGATTTTAAGCGGTGGGAATATCGACCGGGCGACGATGGCGGAGATCCTTAGTGAGCAGTAAGCGGCCTGCCGCTGGCTAAGAGCTAAGAGCTATTTTTGTAATTTTTATCAAACAGGAGGCAATTCGTGGGTGGGGTTGTAATTCCGGAAGGAATCGTGGTGCGTCATTTTGAAGTTTCCGATGTTCCTGAGGTCAGAAAATTTGTTTCGGGCTGTCCTCCACTTGAAGCCCACACTGAATTCACCTACTGGGTTCTGGCTTCATACTTTTCAAACCTTTGTTTTATTGCCGAAACAGTCGATGGGATAGCCGGGTTCGTGAGCGCCGTATCAAACCGCGGTCGGTGTTATCTTTGGCAGATAGGCGTCGCGCCGCCACATCGAGGGGGTCCCCTCGGGAAGGCGCTCATAGCTGCGGTGGTCAATGAGGCCGCCACGTCTGGCTGCAAATGCCTGCAGTTTTCCATCGACCCGGAAAACAGGCCGAGCACAGGCCTTTTTTCCCGCTTCGCCGGCCATAGAGGATTTGAAATGCGGCATGCCGGAAAGGTAGGCTGTGAGATCGTCTATGAGTGGATTTTTGACCGGGAAGGTATAAGTGCGGCTGACGTGTCTTTCTCCGGTTATTTTCCGGGTGCTCTCGGAATGATTCTGGAAGCGCATGGGAGCTATTACCATGAAGCCTGGGGTTTCGATTCTTCGTTCGAGACCCAGGAAGGCCGGGAGCTCTCTGAATTTTTTACGCGCTACACCGAAGGCCGCGATTATCTGAGGGTTGCTCTGGCAGGAGGTGATTTCGCAGGGTCGATAGCCGTCGACGGCTCATGCGAGGGACCCGATGGCGCCAGGCTGCGGTGGTTTATCGTAAAACCGGGCTTTCAAGGTCAAGGCATCGGGAATGCGCTGATGAACGATGCGATGACTTTCTGCAGGGTGGCAGGTCACAGGAAGGTTCATCTCTGGACTTTCGAAGGCCTGGACGCCGCAAGGCATTTGTATGAAAAAGCCGGATTCCTGCTTACCAAAGAAAGGCCGGTTCGGCAATGGGGACGTGGGCGGGTAAACGAGCAGAAGTTTTGTTTTTAGGGGGATCGTGAATAAAAAAAACCGGCCTGTTGTTTCGGATAGTATCGGGGGAACCGATCCGAACCACAAAGAAAATCGGGCCTTTGCCGCATCACTTTCTTTTATAGCCCGAAAGGCCCGGAGCCGTATGGAGACGTTGGAGTACCTGAGGCGAAAAGGCTATTCCGGTCCAGCAGCCACCGGGGCGGTCAAGCGGCTCGAGCTTTACGGCTATATAAACGATGCGGACTATGCGCCGATGCTGGTGGATTCCCGGATGAGAGCTAATCCCCGAGGGATCTCGGCCCTCCGGGGGGAGCTGGCTTCGAAAGGTATCGATGAATCGACGATTGAGGCGGCGGTTCAGAATGTCGATGAGCACGACGCAGCGCGCCGGGCGGTGGAAAGGGGTCTTTACCGCTGGCGTGGCAGTGACAGGCGGAGCTTTTTCCGGAAAGTGATGGCTTTCCTTGGGCGTAGAGGATTTCCCTACGATGTTGCATCTGAAGTTTGCAATGAAGCCTGGGAGTCGGTGTCCGGGGATTCCGAAGAGGGTTCATAGGATGTTTTTCCGGCCTTATTATCGGAATCGGCTGTTTTTCAGGGTAGTTCCTTCCGATTCCGGCCGTGCCGGGGGGCTTCGCTGCGGGACCTTCATATTTCGTAGACACGTAGGGTGGGCATCGCCCAGTTCTGGCCTTGGAGTGCCGAAATGAAATTTTGGCCTGGCCCGCACCCCGTAGGTCGGGTTTCCATACCCGACATGATGACTATGGAGGAGTCATGTATAAATTGAACGAAAACGAGTACTTGACAAAGATTACAACCTATGAACTCAATCGGGAGGAGGGCTCCCTCCGGATCGATGTTCACGAGGTGTTGGCCGGGGAAATAAAGGTGAAATTTTTCGCGGTTCCCAACTTGATTGTCAAGCAGGGTGAGCGCGAATTCATAGGGGTTGGCGAGACCGCCGAAGAGGCTGTTGGAGACTGTCTCGCCCGGATAAAGGACGTGAGCGTCGAAAAAGTCGTCCCTCTCGACCCGTGCGGGGTGTAGCCGTGGAAAAGGATACCGTGACGAAAGCGGTTCTATTCGACCTGGACGGGACGTTGCTCGATACCCTGCAGGATATCGCCTCCGCCGCGAACCGGGTCATGGAGAAACACGGATTTCCAGTGCATCCGGTCGATGCCTATCGTTTTTTTATCGGCCATGGTTCGAGAACCCTGGCTGAACGGGCGCTTCCGCCGGACCGGCGGCATGCGGAGATCGTGGACCAGTGCACCGCGGAATTTCTCGAAACCTACGACGCCGGCTGGGACCGGGCCACCCGACCTTTCGATGGAATTTATGATATGCTTGATTTTCTTGTGAAAAAAGGTGTTCGCCTCGCGGTGCTTTCCAACAAGGCGCATGTTTTCACGGTTCAATGCGTGGCTCGTTTTTTTGAGAGATATGAGTTCGATGTCGTTTTAGGCCAGCAGGAAGGGCTTCCGCTGAAGCCCGATCCCGCAGGAGCTTTGAAAGTGGTGTGGGAGATGAACCTCGAGCCCCGAGATTTTATCTATGTGGGTGAC
>DSCZ01000376.1 GCA_011048855.1 Desulfobacteraceae bacterium
ATCCACTGCATGTTCGGCCTCCTGCACCTTCCCTTCCCTGCCGATGACCTCCAGACCATAGGCCGCATCAAAGGCCCGTTCGGCTCCCATAATCGCCAGGGACCCCTTCAGCTTGTGGGCTCCCTGCTCCAGGCGGGAGGCGTCGCCGCCGGAAACCGCCTCCCGGATGTCGCTCACGGCCTGGGGAAGCTCGCTCAGAAAAAGCCGGGCGATTTCCAGGAAAAGCGTCCGGTTCCCAGCCACCGCCTCCAGGGCCGCTGAGAGGTCGAAAACAGCCCTGTCCTCCGGCAGTTCCGGGAGGGCATGGGGAGCCGTGGCACGAACATCATCGTCCTTTTCCCTGGTGTTTACCAGGTTCTCGATGACCCGGTAAAGGACCTCCGCCTTGACCGGCTTGGACACGTAGTCGTCCATTCCGGCCTCGAGGCATCTTTCACGGTCCCCTTTCAGGGCATGGGCCGTCATGGCCACAATCGGAATGTGGCCGGATGCTGGATACCTTTCGAAACTTGGCGGAGAGTCTTCTTTGCCTTTTAGCCTTGAGCTTTCAACTTCTACGCTTCCAACCCTCTCACCTTCTAACCTTCTGATCCTCCTGGTCGCCTCTATTCCATCCATCTCCGGCATCTGCACATCCATGAGAATCA
This sequence comes from Desulfobacteraceae bacterium, assembly GCA_011048855.1. The sequence goes on from DSCZ01000376.1 coordinate 648, forward strand.
AATCAAAGGTCTCCCGTTCAAATGCCTTCAAGGCTTCAAGGCCGTTTGCGACCGTCGTTACCCGGTGACCCCTTCTTTTCAATAATTCGAAGGCCACTTTCCGGTTGATGGGATTGTCTTCAGCCAAAAGAATATGGAATCTCTTGCGGGCATCCTGAATCCTGTGACGGGTTACCAGGCAAGGCGGCTCATCACCTGCACGGCCGAGAACCATCAAAACGGCATCTAAGAGCTCCGCCATCCTGGCCGGCTTCTGCAGGTAGCCTGAGATACCCATTTTCCTGCATCGTTCCGCATCTCCCTGTTGCCCCGAGGAAGTCAGCACGATAATCTCCAGGCCCGCTCCATAGGGGCTCTCCATGATTTTTTGCGCCAGTTCGAACCCGTCCATCCCGGGCATCTGGAAGTCCAACAGCATGAGACGGTAGGGGTCTCCCGACTCAAATGCCCGCTTAACCTCTTCGAGGGCGCCTTCTCCGTCCCGGGCCTCGCCGTGGATGAGCCCCCATTTGGAGAGCATTTCTCTATATATTTGCCGGTTGAGGGCGTTGTCATCCACGATGAGTGCACGGGTGCCGGCAATGTCGACGGCATCAGGAGATACGGGTTTGCGGATTTCGGCCCGGCTGAGGGTAAAGGGGGCCGTAAAATGAAAAACGCTTCCTTTCCCAGGCTCGCTTTCCACCCAAACCCTGCCGTTCATCATCCGAACGATCTGCCTGGATATGGTCAGACCCAGGCCCGTGCCGCCGTATCGCCGGGTGACGGAGCTGTCCACCTGCCTGAAACCCTCGAAGATCATCTCCAGCTTGTCAGGGGGAATACCGATGCCCGTATCGGCAACCGTGAAATGCAAGGTGGTGGATGTTTCCTCCTCCTTTTCGGTCTTTACCCCAATGACCACCTGGCCCTTTTCTGTGAATTTAATCCCATTGCCGATAAAATTCAGGATAACCTGGCGAAGCCTGCCGGGATCCCCCACAAGGGCGGTAGAGACGTCGGGTGCGATATGGCAGATCAGTTCCAGGCCCTTTTGATGGGCCTTGGGCGAGAGCACCCGGGTCGCCCCTTCGAGTGTGGTTCGCAGGTCGAAGTCGATTTCTTCCAGTTCAAGCCGGCCGGCCTCGATCCTGGAAAAATCCAGGATGTCATCAATGAGATTGAGCAGGTATTCCGCCGAGGTGTTGAGCGTCTCCAGGTAATCACGCTGCTCTTTCGTGACATCGGTCCCGAGGAGCAGCTCGGTCATTCCTATGATGCCGTTCATGGGGGTCCTGATTTCATGACTCATGTTGGCAAGGAACTCGCTCTTGGCGCGGTTGGCCTCTTCGGCCTGCTGTCTAGCCTCAACAAGGGCCGTCACGTCGATAACGTTTAAAAGAACGCCTTCGTAATGATCGCGAAGGTAAATCGGCTGAACCCGCAGAATCACTTCCGTCGCTCCTATTTTTCTCTGTATTTCGATCCCCTTTGAATCGGTATTTGTCCGAAAGGCGGTAATAAGATCCCTCACCTTTTTTAAGATATCGCCGGAATGAAATTCCTCCAGCCCCTTTCCAATCAGCTCATCGGGTTTTCTGCCGACAAAACTGCAAAAAAAGGGGTTGACATCCGTGATGATGTTCCGACTGTCGGCAAAAATCACTCCCTCATTCATGGTGGAAATCATGGCGAAAAGTCTGGCATGCTCCTGTTGGACCTCTGCCCGGGATTGCACTAAAACAGCTTCATGCCTTTTTCTCTCCGAAACATCCTTGTAAATAGCAATGTGTCTCACCACCTGGCTGTTGATCCATACGGCCGCTGATTGGAGCTGGACATCAAACACGGAACCGTCCTTGCGTTTGCGGATGGTTTCAACGTTTACAGATTCGCCGGTTGAAATACGTCTCCTTATGGCATCGACTTCTCCTTTCAGGTCCGGCGGCGCCACCACATCGATGATGTCCGCCCCTTTGACTTCGGCCGGAGTGTAGCCGAACATTTCCGTGAATGCTTTATTAATCTCAATGATATGACCGTCACAGTCAAAACTGACCACGCCGTCCGGCAGATTCTGGAAGAGGCTTTCGAAGTAGGTTTTCCGAAAATGGATCTTTTCCTCTGAACGTTTACCGGCCTCGATTTCTTTTTCCAGCTCCGTTTTGCTGACGAGTGTCCGCTTCCAGTTATTGACAACTCGAAGGACAACAAACCAGCCGATAATCAAAAGCGGAATAAACACGAAAACCAGCCCGACGTGAAGCAAGGCATCGCGACGTGCACCTGCCAAAGCGGCATCGGCAGCCGCAGAAAGACCGACGGCAAATTCGGCAATTCCCCGGGCGTGTATTCGTTTTTGCTCTTCATATTCGTCGCTGAACAAGAGTCGACCCGCTTCTTCCATGCGCCCACGGCGAACAAGATCAAAGGCACGGTTTTCCAATTCAGCCAAAAGGCTTTTGGCGGCATCGATTTCTGCAAAAGCCCGGATAGAGGCCTTGGGGGCACGCCGCACGGCCTCTTTTATGACTGTGGCTAATTTACGCTCGTAAACACGATAGCGCTCCTCCCAGGCAATGTCGCCCGTAGCCGCCGCCAGAAGCACAGACATGGTCAGTACCTCGTCCATGTGAATGATGTCGCTCCGAAGCTCCATGATCCTGGAATAGCATTGCCTTTCGGCTTTCATCTTGTGATAGGTGCGCCACGAAGAATAGCCGAACCATACCAACGCCGGCACCGTCAGGAACAAAACCAAGGACATGAAAATGATAGCCCGGTGGTTTTTGCTGTTGTGCTTTTTAACGCCTTTTTTCTGAAAGGCTTGGCTCATGGCAAACGCCCCCTTGAGCATCTCCTCGACAAATGATAAGCGACACATGTTTTCGGCTCGAGATAAACGATGTAGTGATGCTGCCGAACATTGATTTTTATGATAAGAGTGGGTTCAACATCACAGAGCATTTGTCGAGGGCTCTGTGAGGTTTTTTGCTTCCCGATTAACGCCGATTAGCAAAGGAGAAGGACCCCATGGAACAGCCATTTCTCTTCCTCGCGGCATGTAGAGCTGCTCTCCCAGGCGTCCGGAATCCGACGAAATCTGTTGTGCCTTCCTGCGGATGGCGTCGAGGGGTGCAATTATCCAACGATTGTTCAGAAAGACGACCACCCCGTAAATCGGCTTCGTTTTCATGATTCATCTTCCAGCGCCTTGCGCACTTGGACGGCCAGATTCAGACCGGTGAAAGGCTTCTGAATAAAGGGGGTTCCTTTCTCTAAGACCCCGTTTTCAACAACACCTCTGTCCGCATAGCCGGACATGAAAAGCACCTTAAGGTCCGTTCGCAGTTCTTTGGCTTTGCCGGCCAATTCTTTTCCGCCTATCCCCGGCATGACCATATCGGTGAGCAACAAGTGAATCGGCTCCCTGTAATCCCGGCAGAAACGAAGGGCCTCTTCACCGTTCGCTGCCGTCAGGACCCTGTACCCTCCTCTGCTGAGGGTTTTGACGACAACATTCCTGAGAATTTCATCATCCTCCACCGTCAGGATAGTCTCTGTGCCTTTGGAAAATCGTATTGCCTCTGTTGCCCTTTTCCTATCAACGGCAGCAGTTCTCGTCCTGGGAAAATAGATCTTGAAAGTGGTCCCCATTCCAGATTCGCTGTAGACATAGATATTTCCTCTGCTCTGCTTCACGATACCGTAAACCGTGGAAAGACCAAGGCCCGTTCCTTTTCCCTCTTCCTTGGTGGTGAAAAAGGGTTCAAAAATGCGTTCCTGCACATCCTTTGTCATGCCGATTCCCGTATCTGTCACAGCCATCATGACATACAACCCGGGCTTACCCTCGACATGCCTTCTTGCATAGTCCTCGTCCAATTCCACGTTTTTCGTCTCAATGATGAGTTTTCCGCCGTCCGGCATGGCGTCCCCGGCATTGACCGCAAGGTTTATGATCACTTGCGCCAACTGACCGGGGTCCGCTTCTATGGGGCCGAGATCAGGTGCGAGATCCATATTCAGCTCAATGTTTTCGCGAATAAGCCGACCCAGCATCTTTTTCAACCCACTAACGATTTTGTTAAGGTCCAGAATTTCAGGTTGGAGAATCTGTTTACGGCCGAAAGCGAGCAGTTGCCTGGTAAGGTTTGCGGCCTTTTGAGCCGCCTTCGTGATCTGCTCCAAACGCACATGACCAGATTGCCGATTCTGGCCACCCCCGAGGATGAAAAT
>DSCZ01000017.1 GCA_011048855.1 Desulfobacteraceae bacterium
CCATGAATATCGTTCCGTCCTTGAAGTGCACGTTGATGACCCTTTCCCGGGGGTGAGAAACCAGGAAGGCCCGGTCGGCTATCACCGTGTGTGCCGTTTCCGGATCCCGCCTGTCCGCGACAAAAACATCATGCATCGAGCCATCCTTCCGCGAAAAATCATTCACGTAAAATATGATGTCGTCGAAAGGCTCCGAAAAAATTCTTTCCTGGATCCCCAGGCTTGCCTGGGACTGGGCGATTCGAAACACCATGTCCTTGAACGAGGTGTTCCCCCAGGGCACCGCAACGAGTGAAACCGCGAGGGACACGAAAGTGGCAACCGCAGCAAAGACGATGACAGGAGGAAGCATTTGATAAAGACTGACGCCCGAGGATTTGAGGGCGATGATTTCACTGTCCGCCGAAAGCCGCAGAAAAGCGGTCACGACCGCCATGAGAACGACGGCGGGAAGCGCAAAGGAGATCACGTCCGGAAGCAGGTACACGACCAGCCATGCCATATCGGAAAGCCGCGCCCCCTTGCTGACCACCATTTCGGTCAGCGAAAGCGTCCTGGTGGCTATGATTATGAATATGGCGACCAGCAGCCCGGTGAAAAACGTCGGCAGGATTTCGAAAGTGATATAACGATTGATGATCCATCTCACAGGTCCAACACCTCGTCGGCGCTTCGTTGCGATTTCATTATGCTGTGGGAGCGCTTTTCAAGCGCGATTGTTGTCCGCAACTTCAGGCAATAAGGATTTCGCGGATGCAATCCGCTCCCACAGAACATCAACGACAAAATCCCTGCTCGGCAGTGTGGGAGCGCTTTTTAAGCGCGATTATGGCCCGCACCGCCCGGCACATACTCCGGCACGATTTCCTTCAGCTTTTGCTTGATGAGCTTGATATCGTATGTTTTAGCCGTATTAATCAACTCATCGATGTAGCCGTTTACCGCGGTATAATTGCAGTGCCTGCCCCGGATGACGCGGATTTTATCATGGCGGGTGCAAACGATCCCCTCCCCTTCAGTGATCAATTCTTCATGAAGTTTTTCCCCGGGCCTGAGGCCTATAAAGCGTATCGAAACATCCTTGCCCGGCTCGAAACCGTTCAGGCGCACCAGGTCACGAGCCATGTCGGCGATCCGAACAGGTTTACCCATATCCAGGATAAAGAGTTCTCCCCCCTCCCCCATCGCGCCGGCCTGCAGTATCAACTGGCCGGCCTCTGAAACGCTCATGAAATAACGTGTTATATCGGGATGGGTCACGGTTATCGGCAGCCTGCTTTTTATCTGTTCCATGAAAAGTGGAATCACCGAACCGGAGCTCCCCAGCACGTTCCCGAAACGGACCGAAACGAACCGCGAAGAGGTGCCGTCGCCTGCACATTCCACGAGCATTTCAGCCACCCGCTTGGTCGCTCCCATCACGCTCGAGGGACGCACGGCCTTGTCCGTTGAAACCAGCACAAACCGTTCCGGCGCGATGCCGCGGGCCGCTGATATCAGGTTCCGTGTCCCCTGGACATTTGTAAGCACCGCCTCCCACGGGTTCATCTCCTGCATCGGGACATGCTTCAAGGCCGCGGCATGGAAGATCACTTCCGGCTTATAATCCATGAGCGCCCGGGCAAGGCTTTTTTCGTCGCGGATGTTCACCAGATAAGAGCTGACCGGGATGAATTCGAACTGCTGCCTGATGTTCATTTCCACCCGGAACAGGTTGTATTCCGAAGAATCCAGAAGACCCAGCGCACCCGGATGCTGGGCTGCCACCTGCCGGACGAGCTCGCGGCCTATCGACCCCCCGGCACCTGTCACCATGATCCGTTTTCCCCTGTAAGTCTTCCGGATCAACTCCGCGTCAAGCCGGATCACGTCACGACCCAGCAGGTCTTCATAGCGGACTTTCCGAACGGCCTTTACAGATACTCCGCCACCGTTCAACATTTCTCCCAGCCCCGGCATGATCAGATAACGTTTTCCTGTTTCATAGCAAAGAGATACAACCCTGCGGATCTGTTCTCCGGTGGCCGACGGCATGGCAATCACCGTCTCATCGAACAGATCCAGATGCTTCATAATGGAATCCGCCCCGCCCAGCACCCTCACACCATGGATCGACTTCCCCCACTTTCCCCGGTCATCGTCAAGAAACCCGACCGGACGCATTTTCATCGAACGATTGTCCAGCATGTCACGGACTGCCTTTTCACCGGCATTTCCGGCACCGATAACCATTATTCTCCTGAAACCTGCATCTCTGTTTCTTCCCGCGAAGCCCTGGAAAACCCCCCCCGAGTCCCGGTTCAACACCATCCTGACTCCCAACCGGATTCCCCCTACTAAAATAAAGGTCAACACGAAATCGATCGCAATCACCGAGCGGGAAAAACCCTCGAACCGGTAAAGAAACATCAGATATGCAGCCAGCACGAGAGATGAAAGGGCCACGGCGCCAACAATATTCTTGAAGTCTCTCAATCCTGTATAACGCCACATTCCTCTGTAAAGCCCGAAAAAATAAAAAACCACCAGTTTGACCGCAACATAAACCGGCACCATCATGGTGAATAACCGGGGGGTTTTACCGCTTAGATGCCCGTCGTACCGCAGAAGGAAGGCGAATATCAACGCCGCAGCCACCATGAGTGCATCAGCTGCAACCATCACGTACAGGTTGGGGTTCTTAAAAGTCTTTTTAAAGATTCGAGGCATCCCGAACAATTTTCTCCTGGATTCCGCTACCCTCTGAACGCAGCGTCATTCTACAGGTGGATTGAATTTTTCTGCTTTCCGCAATTTTTAAGTATAAATACTGAAAGACAGATACTCAACATAATTGCAACGCTTCCCTTAATCCTTCCCTGCGTTCAGCCATATCACTGCGGCCGTAAGTGGAGCATAGGCAAAAATCAATCCGGAAGGGCCGCCAAGAAAACCGCCCGCCACCAAGGCAGCCATCGGGAGCAGCCAGAACAAGGTGGCGGCGCCATATGCCAGCGACACGGGCGGATGTGCACCCAGCCTCAGCGCTGCATGTTGGTAGGCGTGGCTTCTGTGCGCCTCGTAGACATTCTTTCCCGTTGAAGCCCGCCGCAAAAGAGTGACCGTCGCATCCACCACAAAAGCGCCGGGTAAAATCAACCAGCCCCAGAACAACTCGGGAGCGGCCCAGCCGGCCTTGATGGACAGAATACCGAGGGTTATTCCCAGAAACCCACTGCCGGCATCTCCCATGAATATCCTGGCTTTCGGAAAATTCCAGAACAAAAACCCTATCGAAGCCGGTGCCAGCAGTACAGGTACGGATAGCAGCGTACCGTTTGTTCCAGAGATTATTGAAAGGATCACCCCGCCGACACAAACGGTCACCGCCTCGATTCCGGCTATTCCGTCTATGCCGTCCATGAAGTTATAAAGATTCAACAGCCACACCAGATAAAACGAAGCAAGAATGTGCCCGGCCCACCCCAGATCCACGACATGGCCGAGCATGGTCAACGGCGGCAGGCCTCCAAGCCAGTAAAGGGCCCAACCGGATGCAATAAAATGACCTGCCAGCCTGGAACCGGCCTTCAAATCCCGGCGGTCGTCGATCCATCCGATCGATGCGACCAGAGTGCCTGCTCCGGCCAGGGCCGCAAAAAATGAAACCGGCATAACGCCGGCGGTTTTCATGACAATCAAACCGGCAAGCACCACCAGGACTATCGCGGCACCGCCCCCTAGAGGCGTAGGCAGGCTGTGAGAACTGCGCTCACCGGGGATATCCATCATGTTTTTCGCAAGGGCATAACGGCGGATGACCCCGGTAAGAAAGTAAGAAAAGGAAGCTGTTATTATGATATATAGAACCATGAAAAGTTCCATCACCGCCTTATCGGCGTCGGAGTCGGTATCGGGGGTATCGGGATCGGGGTCGAAAAGGCACTTGAATCAAACCCGGCACCATTTGAATCTCCGTAGATAAATGGCTACACCGAATTCGAAAGCGCCCGATCCATCGAAACCGGTGGGCGCCAACCCAGCGTTTCGCACGTATCCGAAATATCCACCTCGAGCGAGCCCGTCAACTTCTCCATGTCCGCGCCTCTGCCTGTCAGCCGCCCCAACAATGTCAGCAGAGCGGGAGGCACCGGGAAAAGCCTGGCCGGCCGGCCGGCCGCCCGGGCCAGCTTCCGGATCAATGAGGGAGTCGAAATGTCTTCACCGTCCGCTGCCGGAAAAATCCGGCCCGCAGCCGCCGGATGATCGATGCAGACAGTGATCAAATCAACCAAATTGACCAGGGCCACCAGGCTTCGTTTGTTTCTCACCGCAGCAAAAGGGAGAGGGAGGCCGCTTCGCACCACCTTGACCAGCCTGCCGAAGTTCCCCGGCGCAGACGGCCCGTAAACAAGCGGCGGCCGGATGATCACAAGTTCCATGCCCAGGTCGGCACACAGCCTGTTCAAACCCGTTTCCGCCTCGTGCTTGGACACCGCATACGGTCCAACCGGGGCCGGCGGGTCGCTCGCCTTAAAAGGCCGGAAGCTTCGGTTGCCGTTGACACCTATCGAACTGATGAATACGAATCGTTCCGCTCCGTGCCGGGCGGCACTTCCGGCAACCCTTAGAGAACCCTGCACATTGACCCTGCGGTATTCGTCAAGCGGATCAAGTTCTTTTTCGTCAAGCACATGAGCGCGGGCCGCAAGGTGCACGACCGCATCCAGACCACCCACGTCTTCCAGGGGATCCCTTGATGCGCTCAGGTCGCATTTCAACCATCGCACATTTCTTGAATCCGTCCCTGTAAACGGTACCTTTCGGGCACAAGCCAAAAGATCCAAACCGGTTGATTCC